>CAKSPC010000019.1 GCA_934481445.1 uncultured Oscillospiraceae bacterium | reverse complement strand
AGATCGCGCCGATGAACAGACCGCCGGAAAGGATCTCAGCGACAGGATCCTGACCCAGAACGAGGGAGAACAGGAACACAGTCGCGATGAAAACAACGGGGGTGTGCCATGTGATAACGCCGCGGACGATAAGATAGATACCGCCTATCAGCAGCGCCAGCGCGCAGGTTTCGCCAAGTGCGCCGCCGCACTTGCCGAGGAACAGGTCAAGATATGTAGGAAGCGTGCCGTCCTGCCCGCTGAGAACTCCCAGCGGAGTTGCGCCCGAAACCACGTCGGCGTTCTGCGGGAACACTGCGGCGGTCATTGTGCCGCTGAAGGACAGCAGCAGGAAAATTCTCGCCGTGATGGCGGGGTTCGCGAAGTTCTGACCGATGCCGCCGAACAGGCACTTAACAACGATTATCGCGAAAACCGCGCCTATCGCCGCCTGCCAAAGCGGGATGGTGGAGGGGATATTCAGCGCGAGAAGCAGACCAGTTACCGCCGATGAAAGGTCGCCGACGGTCTGCGGCTTCCTGCAGATAAGATTGAACAGGAATTCGGAAAGCATCGCCGCTATCACACAGGTGAGGATAACGAACAGGCTGTTTATTCCGAAAAGAATTACCGACGCAGCAGCGGCGGGAAGCAGCGCTATCAGCACATCGAGCATGATGGAGCGGGTTGTGCGGGGCGTGCATATATGCGGAGAAGAAGTAACAGTTAAATTGCTCATTTCTTTCCCTCCTGAGGTTTATAGTTTCTAAGCATGGACTTGGACAGCTTGTTTCTCTGAACAAGGGGCTGTCCTGTCGGACAGACGAATGCACAGCAGCCGCACTCCATGCAGAGGTTTACCTTGAGCTTCTTCAGCTCCTCGCAGTCGCCGTCCCTGAACGCCCTGGAAATGGACACGGGGTCGAGGTGCAGCGGGCAGTGTGCCACGCAGTTTCCGCAGCGGATGCAGGCGGTCTGCTTCTTGGGCTGTGCGTCCTTTGCGTTCATGGCGATGATCGCATTGGTGTTCTTGATGATGGGGCAGTCGGTATCCGGCACGGCAATACCCATCATGGGGCCGCCGGAGAGTATCTTGCCGGGCTCCTCGCTGAAACCGCCGCAGAATTCGATAAGGTCGCCGATGGATGTTCCGATGGGGACGATAACGTTCTGCGGGTTCTTTATTGCGCTGCCGTCAACGGTAACGCACTTCTCCACCAGCGGCATACCCGTCCTGCAGTATTTCGCAAGGCACGCAAGCGTTGTGCAGTTGAGTACCACCGCGCCCGCGTCCAGCGGAAGCTTGCCCTCGGGTACGACCGCGCCGGTGGTGTGGTATATAAGAACTTTCTCGCCGCCCTGCGGATACAGGCTCGGGAGCGGCTTTACGGTAACGCAGGGGTCAGCGGCGGCGATCTCGTTCATCTTCGCGATGCACTCGGGCTTGTTCTTCTCGATACCGATGATGATGTTCTTCACCTTGAGGAATTTTTCCAGCAGCGCGAAGCCCTCTTTCATCCAGTCGGCTTCGTCGAGCATGGTTCTGGTGTCGCTGGTGATATAGGGCTCGCACTCGGCGCCGTTGATAACGACAGCTTTTATGCGGGACAGATCATCTATCTTCAGCTTCACCGCGGTGGGAAATCCCGCGCCGCCAAGGCCTACAAGGCCGCTGTCGCGGACAGCATTGATGAAATCCTCGTAGGTTTCGAGCTTCGGGGGCTTTACCGCCCCGGATACCTTCATCTCTCCGTCGGATTCGATGGTGATGGCATTCACGTTGTTTCCCGAGCTTACAAGGATGGTGTCGATCTTCTTTACCGTACCGGAAACGCTCGCGTGGATAGGGGCGCTTACAAATCCGCCCGCGGTCGCGATAACATCGCCGATATCAACATGATCCCCCACCTTTACGGCGGGAACGGCAGGCGCGCCGATATGCATCACGACGGGTATCGTGACGGACTTCGGTGCGGGCATCTTTACTGCCGCCATCTGCGCGGTGTTCTTCCTGTGCGGAACATGCGCGCCTTTAAGCTTGAATAGTGGCATTTGATATTACCTCACATTCACAATTATTTATGGTCACCTCTAAAAACCTTGTTTGAGTGAAAATGTGTATAGTACGCCGCCTGCTTCTTCAAACCTCCTCGTAAGGCATACAGCCTTACTTCGTCGGCTTTCATCGCATTCGGCGCACTCTACCCATTTTCCCTTTTCAAACCGGTTTTTAGAGGTTCCCTTATGACCGCAGCCTTTTTTCATCGAAAAAGGCATACTATTGTTAGTATATATCAAAAGAGGTGCATTGTCAACACCTCTGATGATCAATTTTGTTTTTAACAAAATATTCCGTGCTGTCAGTCTATGATAAGTTCCGAAAAGCCGTCGGTGCATTCGTAGCTTCCGTCGGAATACACCCAGATAGCCTCAGCGCCGCCTATTTTCTCCAGCAGCGCCCTGCCCTCGGAAACGGGCATATTGAACAGCGCCGTGGAGAGCGCGTCCGCCTTTCCACTGTCATTACAGAGAATAGATACGGCGTCGAAATAATTCAGCGGCATGAGCGTGTTCGGGTCGATTATATGATGATAGCGCACGCCGTCGACGTAGTAATAGCGCTGATAGTTTCCGCTGGTTACAAGCGCGGCGCCGTTGAGCTTCAGGCGGACGATATACGGCTGCTCGGAGGATGTGTCGGGGTTCTGTATCCCCGCAGCCCAGTCGGAGCCGGCGCTTTTCGTGCCGATGGTGCGGACGTTTCCGCCGATGTTAAGGCTGTATCCGTCGGTCACTCCCCTGCTCATCAGCAGCTCCGCGGCGCGCTCGGCGGCGTAGCCCTTTGCCACCGCGCCGAGGTCAAGGGACATCTCCGGGTCGGCAAGATACACCGTACCCGCTTCCCTGTCGATGACGAGGTCGTCAATGCTGCAATGCTGCGAAGCCTCGGTTAGGTCGTCCATGGAGGGAAGCTGCGCCTTTTCGGGGTCGTCTATGCCCTGCTCGCGGTATTTGTGCCAGATTGACAGCACGCTTCCCAGCGCGATATCGCACATCCCGTCGGTGGCGGCGTACATTTCCTTTGAAAACTCCAGCAGGTCGATGAGCTTTTCATCCACCTTTACAGGCTCCCTGCCCGCGCTGCGGTTGATGGTGCGGACATTGTTCACGCCCGTGTATTCATGGTATATGTCCGTAAGCTGATGGTATTCCTCCAGCAGGGCATATACCTCCTCGCAGTTCTGCGTGAATGTTTCCTCGTTCTCCTCGCAGCCGACTATCTGCGTCGCCGTGTCGAAAAATTCAAGATACGCCTTGGTATACCTTGTTTTCCCGCGCTGCGCGGCGCAGGCGGAAAGGTTTATGGCAGCGGCAGCCGCAAGGCACGCGGCTGTAACTTTCCTGACCATGCTTCTGTACATCAAAAAACTCCTATTCAAGTCAAAAAGATGAGAGGCAATATAACCCCTCATCTTCTTGCGTCATATCAAAACTGTCAGCCGTGCCGACTATCAGCCTGCAAGACCCATAGCCTTAACAACTGTGCCGATCATGCCGCCAACGCTCATTGTGCAGCCGGCCAGCAGAGTTTCATCGGTTGTTACAACGTGACCGTTATCGGTGGTTTCTGTGGGGATAGCGGAAATCTCGTCGGCAGTCTTGCCTGTTACGAATGTCTCGAATGCCTGATCCTGCTCGAACCACTCAGCGGAGATGCCGGATACGCCTCTCATGCCGTACTCGTCCTTCTTCTCTCTCTTGGTCTTGATCTCGGCGGAAGTATCGGATGTGATCTCGCCTTCCTCGTCGAACGTTACCTTGGGCTGAACTTCGTCGTAGCATACTGCTGCAAGCTTGCCGTCGTTGTCAACCGCAACTGCTGCGAAAGAAGTGTACATAGCTGCTGTGCCGTCCTCGCCGTCCTCAGCGGAAGCTGTAGCGGAATCAACGGAGGTCGCGCAGGTCAGTGCGAGCTTGGCGTCGCCGGTGAAATCAGCTGCGCTGTCGTCGTTGCAAGCCTTTACGGTAGCGTCGATGAATGCGCTGATGCTCATTGTGCAGCCTGCCAGCAGGGTCTCATCGGTTGTTACAACGTGACCGTTGTCGGTGGTTTCTACGGGGATAGCGGCAACGTCGTCAGCGGTCATGCCTACAACATAAGCCTCGAAAGCCTCAGCCTGCTCGTACCACTCCTTGCCGATTGCGGAAGCGGGCTTCATGCCGTATTCCTCGAGCTTCTCCTTCTTGCTCTTGAAAGTCATGGAAGCAGCGTCCTCGGGAACTTCGCCGTCGGTGATGGCCATCTTGTTCTGTGCAACATCGATGGAGCAGGAAACGATCTTTCCGTCTGCGTCAAGGATAACGGCAGCAACTGTAGCGTCTACCTGTGCATTGCCTGCAGCAGAAGATGCGATGGATGTGCTTACGCCCATGCCGAGCTTGCGTGCGGACGCGTCAGCGGAACCATTGTCGGTGCTCTCTGTGCTGTCCTCGGAAGCAGCGTCGCTGCTCTCGTCTGCGGTGCTCTCGCTGCTGTTGTCTGCAGCGCTGTCGCTGCTTACATCGGATGTGCCCTCGCTGCTTGTGCCGTTGTTTGCACAGCCTGCAAGGCTTACTACCATGGCAGCCGCCATCATAGTTGCGATAAACTTCTTCATAATTCTTCCTCCTGAATACATTACAGCATTGCGCTGTATTTTGCACTCCGCTTTATTGAAGTGCATATCTGCTCGAGGTTTGTGCGGGAACATCGATTTCTGCCCGCACTCCTTAGGCTACAGACCATTTTACTATAAAAATCCGCGAAGGTCAAGATGTTTACGCAAGATAACTCGCAAATTTGTGATTTAAGGCGATTAAGATAACGTTTTCACAGACATTTTTTGTGCATATTGCACAACAGAAAAAAGCCATTTTGCACAAAAATTCCAAATGCGAACGGCAATTTTCAATTTTTCGCGCAAATTACACAAACACACATTCCGTATCGTCAGATACCGTTCGCCACGGAAAGGGTGATACCGTTTTTGCCGAGGGGCACGGCGTGGTCAAGCCCGACGAACTTTCCGTTTTCCTGCCAGAGGACTTCCTTTACAAAAGCGTACTTTTCCTCGTCCCATGTCGTGAAATCATCCAGCACCAGCCCGCCGGTATCGCCGGAATTAGCGTTGAAGCACCAGAACGTGTGGTTCAGCTTGTTTTCCTTGATAAGCTGCCGCATATAGGTCATCCATGTGAGGTTAGGCTCCTGCATGAACCCTCCCCACTCGCCTATCAGAAGCGGCGCGGTGCTGCTTTCGTGGATATAGAACCAGTTGTCCCGCCAGCAGTCTTTCATAAGGCTGTCGAAGGTGTAGCCGCCCCGGAACCACGGCTGTGCATAAACTGCGGGACCGTAGTCGTGCGGGGAATACACCAGCTTGTTCCGGTACTTCCCGAGGTCAACGGGATAGTCCTTTACGCCGCGGAGATTTCCGCCCCACCAGTTGAAATAGTAGTCGTCATCGTTGGTGGAATGATAGTCGGAGTTTGCGGACAGGTTCTTCGGGTATATTTCGGTGCCCTCCACCATGATAAGCACATTCGGATTTTTCGCGAGGACCCTCGCCGCCGCGGTTTCGGCAACGTGCTTCCAGTTGTTGGCGGAGTCGGAGTCGTTCCATATCGCCGCGGAGCTTCCCTCATACGGCTTGCCGTGGGGCTCGTTTTTAAGGTCAAAGGCGATTATCGTGTCGTTGTCCTTGTATCTTTCCGCCATCCATTCGAGGGCGGAATAGTAATCCTCCGCCGAAACCTTCGAGGTGTACCAGAGGTTCACAGTATGACCCGAAGCGTTGGTTTCCGCGCTGTGTATATCGGGCATTACCTTTATTCCGTTTTCCTCCGCCAGCTTTAAGAAATAGTCGAATATTTCAAGACTGTTCATGTTGTTGAGGTCGGGGTTGAGGGCGTTGTTGTAGTTTGCCTTGGGATACTCCCCCGCCGCCCACTGATTTATAAGCTCCGCGGACATCGGCACGCGTATCAGATTAAATCCGTGGTCTGCAATGGCAGCGACAGAGGACTTCAGCCCGCTGTTCCACAGCCCGTCGAACGTGTTGGTGCCCGTGTTGTAACCGAACCAGTTCACGCCGGTCAGCCACACGCGCTTTCCGTCCTTGTCGACGATGCGGTTTCCGTCGGTGTAGAGCCAGTCGTCGCCCTGCACCGCCTTATCCGTCCGCTCGAGAAGCACGCTCACGTCCGCGGGGACAGCCTGCTCGTTATTTGCGTTCTGACCGCCGTTATTTCCGCCGCTGTTCTGATTATTCCGGTCAACATTCCCTGCGCGGACAGTGCACTCAATTCCGTTGAGCCTTGCGCCGTCCACTTTGAATGACGACTCCGTACCGAGGTTGCACCCCACCACGACATTCCCGCCGACGCCTATATCCCCGTTGTACTCGGCGTTGGTGATGGTGAGGGTGTTTCCGCTTACGGTGTATGTGCCGTTCCAGCCGTCGCAGGATATCAGCCCGTTTATATCCAGCACCAGTTCCCAGCCGCTTATGCCGCTGCCGGTGTTGTTGGTTATCCCGAACTGAACGCCGTACATCATCGCGTCCGCTGCTTCCCACGAATTGTCGACGGAATATTCCAGCAGGACGCCGCTTTCGGCGGGCTTAACATTTTCATCGGAGGCGCTTTCGGTCGGCGCTGAGGAATTATCCGCGGAAGTCGGCTCGTCGGCGGATGTGCCCGGCGGAACATCATCGGAAGTAACGCTGTCGGATGAAACGGGGACGCTTTCGGTCGGCGCGCGGTTTATGTTCGTGATCATAAGCGCGGCGGCAAGCCCCGCAATAACAACGCCCATCGCAATGAACGCCGCAATGACGCCCTTGTGCGGTTTCTTCTTTTCGGGCGTATCGTTGGTGTTGTTCTGATTTTCCATGTAACGGCTCCTTTACCTGTTAATATATATAAAAGTATATCACACCGCGCAGAGATTTTCAAGCAGTTTTGCCCCAAAAAAACACTTGAAACGCGCCCGCGATAGTGCTATAATAAACCCGCAGTGTTCACCAAGACTGCAGAACGACACATGGGGGCATATATCAATGTCAGAGGAAAAAATACTTATACGCGGCGAGGCCGCTCTGCCGCTGGCGGTGCTTATCAACAGCTTCGGAGTTGTTCTTATGCTGTATTCCGACGCGGGAATTTCCGCGATATCCAGCGTTCCGTACGCATTTTCGGAGGTATTTCCGGTGCTTTCCCTCGGAACATGGACATATATATTTCAGGGGCTGCTGGTGCTGTCGCTGATGATAATGAGAAAGAAATTCGTTCCGTCATACCTGTTCAGCTTTGTGGTCGGGTTTGTTTTCGGAGAGCTTCTCGACCTGCACGAGCTGTGGATAAACGTCCTGCCGGGCAGCCTGCCCTGGAAAATAGTCTGGTTCGTGGTAAGCTATGTTCTGCTGAGCATAGGCATCGCGCTGTCCAACCGCTGCGGACTGCCCATCGTTCCGACAGACCTGTTCCCGCGGGAACTTTCGGACATAACTAAAGCCGGCTATCCGAAAATAAAAATAGGCTTCGACGTAAGCTGCCTTATCGTCACCGCCGCGCTGACATTCTTCGGGCTGGGGCACATCGAGGGGCTGGGTATCGGCACGATACTTGCGGCGTTTACGATGGGAAAGGCGGTCGGTATCTGCGGGGATATCATGGACAGGCGCTTCCGCTTCGAGAGCTTCATGACCCGCAGAAAAGCCGCCGAAAAGCAGGCATGATCTTCCTGCCAAATATGCGGCGCAGTTTCACTCGATTTTCGTCATTTTGAATATATTTCTTCTTGACAAGCTTTGCCTTATATGTTACAATAAATATGTAAGCGCAGCTTGTCGAAAAATCAAATTTGCCCGCGAAGCGGGCTCTTGAAATCCGTTTTTCGCCACGGGTCAAGGGTGACTGCGTCGACCCTGCCGGGTGCGAAAAACACTTCTATCCGCACAAGTGTGCGGTTTGTCGGCAACGCCGACAAACCGTGCGCGCAGGGCGGATGTACTCTGTCGGAAAAGTCGTAAGACTTTTTCGACAGATTGAGCGGTCGATTTTCGCCGCATAAAAAGGCATTAGGTTCATGCGCGGAAGGGGAATTCCGCGCCGACATTCAAGAAAGGGTTATCATGGGGAATATTAAATTCATAGGAAAGGCTGCGGCGGTGCTGCTCGCGGCGGCGGTCGCGATAGTTCCGTCGGACGGATTACATACCAGCGCGGCTTCGGGAACGGACTACGATTCCCAAATATCCGATTATGAAAACAAGATCGCCCAGATCAAGAAAGAAAACGAACAGCGCCAGTCACAGATAAGCAACTACAGCGGCGACATCAGCGATAACCAGGACGCGATGAACACCATCTCCGCGCAGATAGACGGCGTCAACTCCGAAATACAGAATTACAGCGGCCTTATCACCGCAAAGCAGGATAAAATAACCGAAAAGATCCTTGAGATACAGGCCGTCGAAAAATCCATCGCAGCCAAGGAGCAGGAGATTGAGGACAAAAAGGTGCAGATAACCGAGCTGGAAGCGCAGAACAAGCAGAACCTCGAAAAGTTCGCAAAGCTGGCAAGGGCGCTGTACATGAACGATTCCTCCGACACCATCCCGCTGCTCAACGGTTCGGACGACTGGTACAACTTCTTCGTATACTCCGACGTTGTAAAGAATATAAGCAGCCAGAACCTCACCTTCATGAACGACCTGCTCGCAGATATCCACAGCCAGCAGGACATGATACAGGAGCTCAACGACAGCATCGACAAGCTCGAAAAGGACAAGGCTTCCCTCAAGGAGGAGCAGCAGGTGCTCGAGGGCGAGAAATCCGACCTCGAAAGCGAAAAATCGGATCTTCAGACCTATGTGGACGAGCAGGCAGCCGACCTCTACAGCATCGCCGCGCAGAATCAGGCGCTCACCGATAAGGTAAATTCCCTGAAATATCAGATAAACGCCTCCAACGAGGAGGTCGAGGAGCTTAACGCTGCGCTCGAGAGAGCCATCCGCGAAAAGCAGGCGGCAAACTCGGGTCAGACCGTGTACTCCACCGATGGATTCATCTGGCCGCTGGATAAGAAGTTCCAGATGATAACGACTTACTTCGGCTACGACGCATGGCGCGGCGGCAACCATTACGGTATCGACGTCGGCAACGCGGGCATCGGCGGCAACAACATCTACGCCGCCCAGTCCGGCACCGTCATCACCGCTTACAACGACAGCGGATACCACGGCGGCTTCGGAAATTACGTCGTTATCGACCACGGCAACGGAGTTTCGACCCTGTACGCGCACTGCCGCAGCGTTGCGGTCGTCGAGGGTCAGCAGGTAAACAAGGGCGACGTTATCGCATATGTCGGCACGACGGGATGGTCCACCGGCAATCACCTGCACTTTGAGGTCCGCCTGAACGGCGTTTCCACTAACCCCTTCAACTACGAATACGAATACTATTATTGATTCAAACATTTCCCGCCTGCGGCGCTGACCGCGGGCGGGATCTCTGTTTTTTCGGGCAGGGTGAAATTTGTGACTTATGCGGATAATTTTTATACATTTTATGTAATTTCGTATTGACAATTAGCATAACTATTTGATAAAATATAAGATGCATGATTTATATTCTCGGCAGGGTTGAATTTAACCGATAAGGGCGGTAATTATCAATGAAAATCAAGATACTGTTCAACACCGGAAAGCCCCTCCTCACGAAGGATTTTCTGGTCAACATGAACGATACATACGATTGCCTGAGCACCTCCGGCTGCCCGGAGGATATTATTCAGCACATCAGGGTGTACAAGCCCGATGTTTTTCTGACGTTCTTCGAGGAATACAACGATGAACTTATACAGCGCTTATATACCATAAAGCGCGAGAACGACGAGATCGCCGCTCTCCCGTTTGCCGTTGTTGCGAACTCCGATGTCTGCGACGAGTGCGAGGAGCTCAACAAGGATCTTTTCAGCGCCATAATCCGCCGCCCCGTCACCGTGCCATCCATAACCAAAACGCTTGCAGACCTTATCGAAGCCCTTAACAGCAGGGATGAAGAAGCCGATCATGTACAGGAAAACTCCTACGGAAACCAAAATGATGATATGGATGATGACGCCCCCTCCCCCGCCGGAAAACAAAAAGCAGATCAAAAGAAGCCGACCGCCGAAGTGCCGCACGACACAAATAACGTTGACGACACTGATGATACAGCCGGCAGCTCCGACGATGACGAAGAAGTGAATATGATGTCCGACGCGGCGGAAAAGAAGCATATCCTTGTTGTCGACGACGACAGGAATATCCTCAGGATGCTGAAAGCGGCGCTGGAGAACAAGTACGAAGTCACCACCATGGCAAGCGGCAGGATGGCGGAAAAATACCTCAAGACCCGTTACGCCGACCTTATCCTGCTGGACTACCATATGCCGCAGGAAAACGGCGCGGAGGTGCTGAAAAAGATACGCTCCAACCCCCGCCTCGCGGATATCCCCGTTATATTCCTTACGGGCGTTTCGGAAGCGGATAAGGTGCATGAGGTAGTTTCGATGAACCTTCAGGGCTACCTGCTGAAGCCCATCAACATGGACAGACTTTTCATCATGATCAGAAGCCTTATCGGCTGAAAGGTGCAGAACATTGGAATTTAACAGCAGTTTTGATAAGCTGTTTGATATAAAGACCCTCAAAATGATAGAAGAAGCGTTTTCAAAGGTCTTTGGGATGGCAGCTCGGATATCGGATGAAAACGGAAAAAGCATGACCGGCGGCCGCGCCTTTTCGGAATACTGCAAGCTGTGGCTCGGCACCGAAGCGGGCGCGAAAGAGTGCATGGACGCGCTTAAGCTCAGCGCCGAAAATTCCGCGAAAAGCGGCCGTGCGGATGTCTGCACCTGCTTCGGCGGGCTGATAGTATTTTCCGCGCCGATATTCCTCGGGAAAAAGATAATCGGTATTTTTTCGGGGGGATGGGTCCTGCTGAACCCGCCGGAACAGGCTATGATACGCTGTGCCGCCTCCGAAACCGATACGGATATCAACAAAATGACAGACGCCGCCTCGGAGATACCCGTTATCTCCGAGAGCCTTCTGCGCCGCGCCGCGGTATATATCTACGAAACCGCCTGCGTCATGTCCGAAACGGCGGCAAAGTCAGCCGAGATGCAGCAGGTCACGCAGACAGCAATGAAACTTGCCGAGCAGCAGTCGGACTTCCTTGCGAATGTCAGTCATGAAATGAGAACGCCGCTGAACGCTATCCTCGGGCTTGCCGAAATAACGCTCCGCGGGGAGCTTCCCGCCGATTCGCGGGAATATATGCACCAGATAAGGTCGGCTGGCACTCACCTGCTTGCCATAATCAACGATATACTCGACTTCTCCAAAATCGAAAAGGGCGAAATGTCCATTGTCGAGGTGAACTACGAGCCGATGTCCCTTATCAACGACATCGCGGGGATAATCAACAGCGAGCTCGGCAGCAAGGATATCGAATTCACCATTGATGTGCCGCTGAATATGCCCTGCCGCCTTGTCGGCGATGTCGTGCGGGTGCAGCAGATACTTATAAACCTGCTCAACAATGCGGTTAAATTCACGCAGAGCGGAAATATCCACCTTGCGCTGGAAGCGGCTCCCGCTGAGGAAGGAAAGATAATGCTGAAAGCTTCCGTCACCGACACGGGCTGCGGCATAAAGCAGGAAAACATGGACAGGCTGTTCAAAATGTTCAACCAGGTGGACAGCAAGCGCAACAGAAATGTTGAGGGCATAGGTCTTGGCCTTACCATATCCAAGCAGCTTGTGAAGCAGATGGGCGGCTCCATCTCCGTCAGGAGCGAATTCGGCAAGGGCAGCACGTTCTCCTTTGAACTCCCGCAAAAGACCGCGGGCAGCGAATATGCAATGGATATCACTGCGGATATCCCGCCGATATATTACATCATCCGAAACCGCTATATCAAGGAGCAGCTTATCCGCGACCTCGGAAAGACAAACGCGCATTCCACCGATATTTCCGGGGATACTTCCATCTGCGGAAACAGCGGATTTCTTATCATCGAGCGCAGCTCCCTCAGGGAAGCGCGCACGCTTCTCTCCTCCCGCCCCGAGCTGAAATGCATTATGATAGACAGATACGACAACTGCGAAAACACCGAGGATGACGGCATTGTTATTTTAAGGAAGCCCGTATGCTCCCTCAGCCTGTATTCGGCACTGCACAACGGAAAAGTGTTCCTGCACGAATCCGACGGAAAGGACAATACCCTTACATACACAGCGCCGAACGCCCGCGTGCTTATCGTGGACGACAACGCCATCAACCTCACCGTGGCAAAGGGCGTTATCGAGCCGCTGGATATGCAGGTAGACCTTGCGAGCAGCGGCGAGGAGTGCATCGAAAAGGTGCGCAGCTGCCGCTACGACCTTATCTTTATGGATCACATGATGCCCGAAATGGACGGAATAGAAGCAACGCATATCATCCGCGAAAAATTCCCGTCCTACGCGAACGTGCCCATAATCGCGCTGACCGCGAATGCAGCGGGCGGAGCGAGGGAGATGTTCCTGAAAGAGGGACTGAACGATTTCATTGCGAAGCCCATCGACCTTGCGGACATCGTTAACAAAATACGCCGCTGGCTTCCTGCGGATAAAATCGTTCCCATTGCGGGACAGAAGCAGGAAAAAAAGACCGAGCACATTCTGCCCGAAATAAAGGAGCTCGACCTTAAAACCGCGCTTTCGCTTATGGGAAGCGAAAAGCTGCTGAACGATGTCATCAGGCAGTTCTACCACACGATGGAAAAGAACGAGAACAAGATCATTTCCCTTTGGGAAAGCAAGGACATCGCGGATTTCACCATCGAGGTGCATTCGCTGAAAAGCACATCGCGGCAGATCGGCGCGAACAGGCTGTCGGAAATGGCGGCGCGGCTGGAGCTTGCGGGAAAGACATCCAACAAGGAATACATCAGCCGGAACATCGCAGAAATGCTCGCGGAATACGACAAGCTGAAGGAAGTCCTCGGCACACATTACGGCGGCGAGGAGCACGCTGTGCCCTCGGAGGGGATCGACCTGCTTCTGAAAGAAATGCAGGAAGCTCTCGACGAGATGGACACCCTGCACATCGACGAGGTGGCTGAAAAGCTTTCCGACTGCAAACTGAACGACAAGGAGCGCAAGCTTCTGAAAAAGCTCACCGACGCCTCGAACGACTGCGACACAGACGCTGCCGCAGCAGTGGTGGCGAAATGGGCGGCACTCAGAAAAAAAACATGATAATGTTAATGGCACCGAGAAAATCGGTGCCATTTTTATATTTCTTCTTATAATTTAGACCGCCGAAAGGCGGTCATGCGAAAATTACAGAAAGCCGAAGTCCACCCCACGGTACAGCAGGCGCCCGCGTCATTCTCACCGGTTTTGCGTAGCAAAACGTCAGTCGCTCCGACTGACGAGGTGGGAATGATGCCATTTAGCATAAAAGACCGCCCAAAAAGGCGGTTATACATAAAAAACAGAAAGCCGAAGTCCACCCCACGGTACAGCAGGCGCCCGCGTCATTCTCACCGGTTTTGCGTAGCAAAACGTCAGTCGCTCCGACTGACGAGGTGGGAATGATGCCATTTAGCATAAAAGACCGCCCAAAAAGGCGGTCTTTTATGCTAAATCTGGTCGGAGTGACAGGATTCGAACCTGCGGCCTCAACATCCCAAATGTACGGCTAAACGCCATGCAAACGGCTTTGTTATGCGATTTATGCTTTAGCATTGACACCCATTTGACACCCATCGTTACCGGATAAATAATCGTCCAGTTTGGTGATGGTCTTTTTCTTATACTCACTATCGAGGTGAGTGTAAATCGAGAGGGTTGTTGAGATGTTGGCGTGTCCCGCCTGCTCTTTGGCAGTAAGCACATCGACGCCTGCTTTGTACAGCATGGTGATATATGTGTGCCGCAGGGCATGAGCCGTAAACGTTGGTATTACTATCGGTATTTTTTCGGGACGGTGTATAGATGTAGGCACTTCCCTCTTCGTTGGCTTGCCGTCTTTATCCTTGTTCCACTCGACGCTATTCGCAAAATCACCGTATCGGATATTTAATTCGGCAATGTAACTGTTCCACAATCTTTTCCACGCCGAATCGCTCATTAGCTTCCCTTTTGCAGACGGGCAAACCAGTGCAAAAGTAGCAGCGGCCAGCGGGCGTAAATAATCGATTAACAATTTAGGGATGTACACAGTGCGTGTGGCTGATTTTGTTTTTCCGCCAACTTTAAGATTAGGCGCGCCGTCGATAAACTCAACGGATTTATTTACCGTTATAGTTCCCGCGTCCAGGTCGATATCTCCCCAAATAAGAGGTATCACTTCCCCGCGCCGCAACCCTGCGTACAGCATGATCATTGCGGCGGTCTGTGCTCGGTGTGGCGTTTCGCGGATCCAACGCTGCTGTTCGTCCGTCAACGCCTCCTTTGTGGTCTGCGGCGTTTCCGCGGGTATCCGCACGGCACGGGCACAATTATACTCTATTACCCTGTTCTCAATGGCAAAATCAAGTATCTGAGCGGCCGTGTTTTTAACCTCATTGAGCGTTTGCCTTGCCGTTGGCTCCCCTGTGTGAGGGTTTTCGGCGGCAAGGTCGAGGATTACGTCTTGTATGTCTGCAACGCGCAGCTTACTAATAGGGATGTTTGCAATGGCGTCTAGGGAGTTTATTTTGCGCTCATATGATTTATAGCGGCCATATGACACCTCTACTTTTTTGAGCTTGAGCCATCTTGCCGCCCAATACGCAAAGCTGTCGCGCTCTGCCATTACGTCAATGCCCTTGCCGAGCTTGGTCTTGAGCTCGGTAACCTTTTCTTGTAGTTCTTTGTTGTTGGCAGCGTACACATACTTGTACTTGCCGTTGCCGATGTATACTTTGGACTGCACGCGCCCGTCGGCGCGGGCTTTATTCTTAGTTTTAGGCATGGCTTCTCCTCTCTATGATGTTCCCCTGCCCGTAAGAGCAGGGGGAATCGTCATTTTAACTGTTTAACAGGTTTCTTATTTCTTCAAATCTAGCAGGATTTGAGTTTCTCAATCGGCGGTATGCACCGAAAGATTTCGGCACGATATCGGGGTATAATGCAGATAGTTCATCATAGTCCTCTTTATCTTGCGCTTTTTCAATTTCTGCCTGCTTTTCCGCAAGATAGTTCTGATAGCTTTCCTTTTCTTCTGCTGTTCTATCGTCGACAAATGGGCGGCTGCTTTCACTTATAACTTGATTTCCTCTAACTTCAATCAGGATATCAATATCGTATACTGGCTGAAGCACTACACGACAATGTTCCCAATTCTTTATGTCCAGGAAAAAGTCCGGAACTTTTGGCAATCTTTTATCTTTACCAGAAATAGAGTAGTAGCGGTTCCTGTATGGTGCACACTTATCACAACAGCCAACCAATGATGTTTTTGCATAATCGCTATTAAGTTCAGTTGTTTGCTTTAGGAAATATGCCAATGGAATTGCAGCTCTGCTGTCAGGAAACTGCATAGCCTGATCGGCAAGTATGCTTAATATTCGTCCCCGCTCTTGCGTATACGGGTCAATTTTTTCCGGTTTGTTACTCAGTTCTCTTTCCACAGGTATTGGAACGGAAGCTTGACCAATAGCCCGTGCAGGTTTCTTTTTGAAAAAATCCAATAGTCCCATGTAGTTTCCGCCTTTCGTATATTATATTATAAGCCCCTGCGTTTAACAGGGGCGTTTTGCTTAGAAACAGTCCTTGCAGGGCGTGTAGCCGTCCTCCTCTGCTTCTGATATCGTCTTTTCGATTGTTTCGCGGCCTGCAATGTGGCGGCAGTCCGCTTTGTGATAACGCTTGCCCGATTTGGTTATGTAAACAACTTCGCCTTGCGGTTCATCTGCGATTGACGTTTCCGCGTTTTCTGCCACTGTTTCGGCGGGTACGCTGACGGCAGCCGACACAGTTTCGCTTGTAACACTGTCCACGTCGTCCGTATGCCTCGTGCCTGCCAAAACAGATATCAATATACCAATAGTCGCAACAGCCGCCACAAAAGCGCTCGCAGCTGTTATGTGACCATATCTTACAGTACGCTTGCGGTATTTAACGGCGGGCAGTCGTTCACAGAGAGCCTTTTCAACTTCTGTTTCGGGGGCGCGGATATTGTCGCGATGCCGCAGAGCCTGCTCGGCAGTCAGCCCGAAGCGTTCGAGTTGGTGTGCACTTTTAATTCCCAGCGCAGACATCACGCAGGACGGCGCGAGCATCTCTGCCGCGAAATCGTCTGCTTCGCGCTCCTGCCGCGCGGTTTCCTCGGGCTTGAGCGCCATCCCGAGCACATCCTTTTCTGCCGTATGTTTTAACACAATATGACCAAATTCGTGCAATATGCAGAAAAGTTTGTGCTCATATGACAAGCTTGCTTTGTAAAGTATAACGTGCTGTTTGTTATGTATCAGCGTAAATGCGGGATATTGTGCCACTACATCTTCCGCACCGCAGGCTTCGATCACTTCCTTCCCCTCGTCATATGTAAGCAAGAGCCAGCCGGAAAACTGCGCGATTATTTCTGCTTTCCGCATTGTAAGTGGCAGCTCCGAGATACCGTGTTTTAGCAGCAAGCGGTCTGCTTCGTTCAAGATGTTTCTGTTTACCATGGTGTTTACCTCCAAAATAGTTTATAGCGTTACTATTTTGCATTAAACCGCCCATGATGTCAATTAGCCAATAGATGTCAATGGTTTAATACCGAAAAATTAAATAAGCCCTTTTGCTTTGAGAGCTCTTTCTATTGCTGCATCAAGCGCATCGCTGTCAACAGTTAAGGTTTCTGCGCCACCAAATGCAGCTACATTTTTAGTTATTATGTTGGGTCTTACCGGTGCCTTTGTTCCGTGTTCGGTAATGCCGAGCAGCTTGTCTACTGCCGGCTGCTCCTCAGGATGGTTACGATACGCAAGTGCTACTGTCACCTCGTGTTCGCTGAGCAGTGGGGCGGTACGGCTAGTTTCTGAATTTTCCGAGCCATCAATAAACGTTGCAGGATTAACGTCAAATATTTCAGCAAGCTTCTGTATGGTAGTCCTTTTTAGATTTTGTACCATTCCGCTTTCCCATTTATTGACCGCAGCTCGTTTGACGCCTATCATTTCTCCAAGTTCTTCTTGAGTTAGTCCCTTGGCGATTCGAAGTGATTTCATTTTTTCACCGATTGTCACTGGTCGTTCAACGGTGTTGTTCGGCATTAAAGTTCTGTTGGCAATGTCGGATTTCCCGATAAGGTAGTCCATATCAACATTAAAATAATCGGCAATAGCTTCAAGCATTTCAAGCCCCGGTTCTCTTTCGCCACGCTCATACATATTTACACTGCTCTTTGATGTGTGAAGATAATCAGCAAGTTGCTGTTGAGAAAGGTTTCTTGACTGGCGGAGTTCTTTAAACTTTTCTGAAAATTTTGACATATCGTTCTCCTTAACCATTTTTCTATATTATACACTTTCCGTGCACAAATTTCAATCGTTAATGTGCACAAAAAGTGCATTAATTATTTGGTGTATAATTATCAAATTAGTGGTTGACAAGTGAGCACAAATAGTGTACAATAGCATTAGAGCACAAAAGGTGCTCGGGAGGTGAACCAAATGTCATATGGAGAAAAGTTAAGAGAGTTGCGAGGAGCTAAATCTCAGGAATCAGTAGCGCGGGCGGTAGGAATAACTAAGTCTGCATGGGCAATGTACGAACGCAACGAGAGAGTTCCTCGTGATGAGGTGAAGGTCCGTATCGCCGACCATTTCCACAGAACAGTTCAGGAAATTTTTTTTGAGCCTAGAGAGCACATATAGTGCTTATGAAACGCGCGGGAGGGGGTGATAGGATTGAAGAACTCGAAAAAGCCATGCAAGAAGAAATTCTGCAAAGTCTGTGACCGCGGCGTGATCATCGACGGCAAGGCGCACTGCATTAAAGAGGTGCGCGCGAGCTGCCCGAGCTTTTATCCCAAGGAAAAGAAATAACCGGCTCTGTACTGCAATACAGAACCGGCTGCTCTAGGACGATTACTCTTCGGGATTGTCAATCACCGAAAGGACCTTATTGAAGAATTTGCCTATTTCGGTAGCATTGTACTGGTTTTTCTTAGCCGTTAATTCCAGTGCATTTTTGGAGCCCGGTGTATCGCAAGCTTTTTCAATATAGCCACATTCAATTGCTTTTAGAGTAATTTCTGCCGCTATTTCAAACGATGTCATATTTTTTCACCTCCTCTCGCTGTCATTATATCACGATTTATCGTAAATGTCAACAGAGGAGGTGCGAGGAAAGGAAGTGAAAAAATGTTTAGCAACAGAACAGCCGATGGCAGAAACAACATCGTTGGTGTTAAGGTCGCCGAGCTCCGCAAGGGCATGAAGATCTCACAGCGCCAGCTCGCGGACAACTTACAGGCGATAAACCTTGACATCGACAAGAATGCAATACAGCGTATCGAATCGGGTCAGAGATTCGTGACGGATATCGAGCTCGGGTATCTCGCAAGGGCACTCAACACAACAATCATGGAACTTTTGGGGAGGTGATAATATGTCAGCAAAAATCAAACAGCGACCGCCCACGACATGGGCGCGGGAGGCGGTCGTGCTTAAATCCGACAGGGTCGCAATGATCCTCGGAGTTTCGATCGACCAGCTGCGATACCTTGCACAGACGGGACAGGTTCCCGCCTTTAAGGTAGGGTCGCAGTGGCGTTTTGAGAAAGAGGCCCTCATGCGATTTGTGGGGGTGCAGGACGGAGGGACACAATGACAATCGAACTAACCGACCGCCAGCGGGATATCCTGCTCGGGGAGCTGGAGGACCGTCTGTGGAGGGACAGGGAGCGGCTTTTGAAATATCAGACGCGGCTCAAGGAAGCAAGAGGGACGTGCAGCGAGCACTTTATCGAGCAAGCCGAACGGTTTATCGAAGCCAACAGAAGCAATATATGCGACGTTGAGGAGCTCATAAAGCAGCTTGAGGAGGGTAAGACACAATGATAGAAGCAGACAAAATGACCGCGCAGGAACGGGCGAAGCTCACGCGCAAAATTGAGATGGAAACCGAGGAGAACAGCGAAAAGTTCACGCGGCTTTCGCTCCGCAAGATTAGCCGCATGGCGCATGACTGCGGTATAAGCTACGGCGAGATGGTCAACAGGCTCGACAAAAAGGCGCTAGAGCGGCAGTACCGCGAGTGGAAAAAGAAGTATCCAAACAGATACGGTGAGATGGCTCGCGAGGCGGGTGATGCGACATGAAAATACTCATAGCCTGCGAAGAAAGCCAGACAGTATGCAAGGAAATGCGCCGGCTCGGGCACGAAGCATACAGCGCCGATATCCAGGACTGCTCCGGTGGACACCCGGAGTGGCACATCAAAGGAGATGTGCTGCCGCTAATCAATGGACGGTGTAGCTTTATAACCTGTGACGGTGTTCGGCACGAGATCTCTGATAAATGGGATATGCTTATCGCGCACCCGCCGTGTACATACCTCAGCAACGCTGGAGCCGCGAGGCTGTTTAAGCGTATCGGCGACAAGTCATACGCGGAATGCGAAAGACTAAAAAAGGGGTTTATGGCAAAAGATTTCTTCTTAAAATTCTTTAACGCCGATGTCCCGATGATTGCGGTGGAAAATCCCATACCGTCCTCAATCTACTGTCTGCCGAAATACACGCAGATAATCCAGCCATATGAGTATGGACATCCTTACAGCAAAAAAACTTGCTTGTGGTTAAAAGGTCTGCCACCCCTGGTGCCGACAGCAATAGTGACAGAGGATATAACTCCTTGGGTATCTGCGGGAAGCAAAGACGCTCACGGAAATCCGCGCAAAAAAAAACGGTATGGGATTCCGAGACCCGAAAATACGCTCCAAGACATTCCCAGGAATCGCTCGGGCAATGGCAGAGCAGTGGGCGGGTGATGCCTTATGACAAAAAGACAGGTCGTAGCGGGCGTAATGCTCGTTGTCGGCGCACTGCTGATGATAGGTGCGTTAGGCACGGCAGAGTTTAACAATGATTTCGGCAGGGGTTTCATGACGCGTACAACAATCGGGCTTGCGCTCGTGTTCGCGGCGATACCCATAAGCGGCGACCTCAAAGAATAAGAAAAACCGCCTCTCAAGCTGGCACTCGGGAAGCGGCAAACAAAAAGTTTTACAGTGGTATTATACCACCAATAAAGGAAAAAGTCAAGCATGAAAAACGTATATGAACTCATGGCGGAAAGCAACGCACAGGAAAACATCGCCGCCATGAAGCAGAAACAAGCGCTGCCGTATGAGCAGAAGGTCAGAGCAGCTAAGCAGCGCGTGCTCGAGTATTATCACGAGATATGCGATGTCCGCGGAGCAGACGTGCACGTTTCCGTCGGGGGACTGGACAGCATAACGCTGTTCGTGTTTATCCGCGACCGCTGCGGGCTGAACGTTCCGGGGATATCCGCAAGTATTCTCGAGGACAAATCTGTGCAGGCTGTACATAAGCAGCTCGGGATCGAACGCGTTAAGCCCGTCAAACCGAAATCGCAGGTCATAAAGGAGTTCGGATATCCCATTATTTCAAAGGAGATCGCCGCGAAGATAGAGCTCTTGCAGAACCCCTCGGACAAAAACAAGACTGTTCGTCATGCGATAATCACGGGTGAAACGGGCGAGTATGGCGGCTTTCAGAAAGACAGCCGCATGAAGCTTCCGCAGAGATGGCTCGAGCTCTTCGGCGGATATGAGAATGAAAACGAAGGCGTGAACTATCGCGTGCCGGATTTCAAAGTATCGTCGAAGTGCTGCTATTATCTTAAAGAGAAGCCCTGCGATGATTGGGCTAAGGCGCACAACAGCTACCCTTATCTCGGGCTTATGGCTTCCGAGGGCGGACGCAGACAGAAAGCGCTGATGCTGCACGGCTGCAATTACTACGGCAAAAGCACGACCCGCAGCGCCCCTTTTGCGCCTTTCTCGCGTAACGACTTGCTGCGACTGGCGGTGGAACTTAACGTGCCCGTGCCGTCGATTTACGGCAGCATAGAGCGTAACGCACAAGGGGAATATTACACCACAAAAGCGCAGCGGACAGGCTGTTCAATGTGCGGGTTCGGGATACACATGGAAAAACGACCGCACCGCTTTGACCGCCTGCGCAAAGAAAACTACAAGGAATGGCACTTTTGGATGTATGACATGGGCTGGGGCAAAGTCCTTGATTATATCGGCGTGCCGTGGGAGGACGAGGTGCAGGAGTACGAACAGACCCTGCTCCCCGATTTCCTCAATTATGTATGGGAGGATATCAAATGATAGATCAACAAAGTTTACGGCGAGGACTTTTTGAGGTACAAGCCGATTGACACAGATAAGGAGAACTGACATGACAGACTACGAAAACCACCTCTTATCCTACAACACGGACGAATACCCGCTGAGCGGGTACGGGATCCTCGGGCGGAACGACGAGGGATATTTTGACGACGAGGAGGAAGAAAATGCCGAGGATACTGATTAAAACGACCGACATCACGCGCGAGGAATGGCTGAAATACCGCAGAACGGGGCTCGGCGGTTCCGACGCGGCTGTTGTCTGCGGGCTCAGCCCGTATAAATCAAAAATAGAACTTTGGGCGGACAAGACCGGGCGGCTTCCCGACAGCGCCGACAACGAGGCAATGCGCGTCGGGCGCGACCTTGAAGATTACGTCGCAAAGCGTTTCTGCGAGGCAACGGGCAAAAAAGTGCGCCGCAGAAATGCGATCTTCCAGCATGACAAGTACGACTACATCACCGCGAACGTCGACCGCGAGATCGTCGGAGAGAACGCGGGATTGGAATGCAAGACGACGTCGGCGTTTGCAAAATCGGATTTCGAAAACGGAGAAATCCCGCTGTACTATTACTGCCAGTGCTGCCACTACATGAATGTGATGGGTTACGACAGAATGTACCTTGCGGTGCTCGTCATGGGGCGCGCGTTTTACCGGTTCACGATCGAGCGCGACGAAGCGGAATGCTCCACGCTGCTAAGCTCCGAAAAAGCTTTTTGGAACGAGTTTATCGTGCCGGACATACGGCCCGAGCCCGACGGCAGCGACAGCGCCGGGCGCACGCTGAAAGCCATTTTCCCCGACTGGAAAGAAAACGCAATAACGATCTTTGAGCAGAACGACACCGCCGCAGAGCTCGCCGCCGTGCAGGCCGAAATGAAGCAGCTCGAGGGCAAGGAAAAGAAGCTCAAACAGCAGTTGCAGCTTGCGCTTGGCGGCAATACGGACGGTCTGACGGTCGACTGGCATATATCATACAGACCGCAAAGCCGTACGACAGTAGACAGCAAAAAATTAAAGGCAGAGTACCCCGAAATCTACTCGGAATGCCTGAAAACGACCGAAGCAAGGATATTCAAAATATCGGAAAGGAAAGAATGACATGGCAGCAACGACAAACACAAGCGGCGCGATCGCCGCAGCGGCACAGCGCAGCCCCTCGGAAGCAAAGGAAGCAAAGAAATCCCCGTCGAACATCATGCGCGGAATACTCGACAGCGAAGCGACGAAAAAGCTCCTCCGCGACAGCCTAAAAGAGAACGCGGGCGCGTTTTCGGCAAGCATTATCGACCTCTACAATTCGGACAAGTATCTGCAGGCCTGCGACCCGAGGCAGGTATTCGCAGAGTGCCTTAAGGCGGTATCGCTCAAGCTGCCGATAAACAAGCAGCTTGGATTCGCGTATGTGATTGCGTACGGCGGTGTGCCGCAGTTCCAGCTTGGCTATAAGGGCATGGTGCAGCTCTGTATGCGCACGGGCGCGTACAGGTACATAAACGCGGGCGCGGTCTATGAGGGCGAGTATCGCGGCGAGGACAGACTCACGGGCGAGATAGACATCGGCGGCGAGAGAATATCCGATAAGATCATCGGATATTTTGCGTACATCGAAACGATAAACGGATTCAAAAAGGCGCTGTATTGGAGCAGAGAAAAGATAATCACGCACGCCGAGAAATTCAGCAAAAGCTACAAGCAGTCGGGCAGCGCATGGAAGTCGGATTTTGACGCGATGGCAACAAAGACGGTGCTGCGCAATCTGCTGTCGCATTACGGCGTGATGTCGGTGGAGATGGCGAACGCGCTCACGGCAGAGGAAAACGCTGCGGCGGCAGACGAAATGGCAGGTACTCCCGATGAAATCGACGCAGAGCCTGTCATAGAAACTCCCGCGCCCGACGATTATCCGTTCGCGGAAACATGACATATCGTTACAAGCTCCCGGCGATACCGCCGAGCAACAACAAATTTATCGGCCGCGAAAATCGGTGGGAGTATCAGCGGACAAAAAAGGAGTGGGCGCGCATGACAGCGCTTGCCTGCTCCCCGAAGCCGCCCGAGCCGATACGGCGCGCCGTTGTCCGACTGACCTATCATTTTGCCGACGGCAGGCGGCGCGACCCCGATAATTACAGCGGCAAGATGATACTCGACGGGCTTGTCCGCGCGGGCATAATCGCCGACGACAGCTTTTTTTGCATAGATTTGCAGTTACGGGCGGTTTATGATAACGGTGGGTACACAGAGATAACAATTGAGGAGGTGCTTTAAGTGTATAACAGGGTCATAATGATGGGGCGTATTGCAAGCGACCCCGAGCTCAGAACCACGCCGCAGGGCGTGAATGTCTGCTCGTTCCGCGTTGCGGTAGACAGGCGCTATCAGACTAAGGCGGAGGAGCGCAAATCCGACTTCTTCAATGCCGTTGCATGGCGCCAGCAGGGAGAATTTGTTGCAAAGCACTTTGGCAAGGGCAAGATGATCCTTATCGAGGGAGAGCTTACCACGCGGCAGTACACCGACAAGAACGGTAATCCCGCGACATGGTATGAGATAAACGCCGAGCGCGTAAGCTTTACGGGCGAGAAACACGACAGCAGCACGGGGGGCGGACAGGCTCCCGCAGCAGGCACACAGGATATGCAGGGCGAAACACCGCCCGATGATTATCCGTTTTAACAGGAGGGAAAGATGGCTCGACCGATGAAACGCGGTTTGGACTACTTTTCTTTGGATGTGGACATTTTCGAGGACGACAAGATCTTCGATTTACAAAACGAATACGGTCCCTTAGGGGAAGTGATCTATATGCGCCTGCTGTGTCTTGTCTACCGGAACGGTTATTACTACCGTTTTGAAAGCCTGGACAAGCTCGCGGGGCTGCTGATCAAGTCCATCGGAAACAGATGGGCGAGGGACAGAAAGGCAGTAAAAGACGTTATCCTTTATTGCGCTAAGTGTAATCTCTTTTCATCGGAGCTTATGCAAAATAACGTGATAACCTCTCGGAGTATTCAGTCGCGATACCTTAAAGCGAAAGAACGTAACCTGCCGAAAATTGAAGAGTACAACCTTCTTGAAGAAAATCCGAGAGAGGGCTTGATAACTGCACCCGAAAATCGGATTAATGTTGCAGAAACGCAGGTTAATGTTGCAGAAACGCAGGTTAATGTATGCAATAATCCCACAAAGGAAAGTAAAGAAAAAGAAAATAAAGAAAAGGAAAGCAGTGCGGCTCCGCCGCCTGCTCCTCCCCCGCCAAAAAGCCCTC
Organism: uncultured Oscillospiraceae bacterium; assembly: GCA_934481445.1. Classification (GTDB taxonomy): domain Bacteria; phylum Bacillota; class Clostridia; order Oscillospirales; family Ruminococcaceae; genus CAG-115. The sequence continues at coordinate 21,451 of CAKSPC010000019.1, read as the reverse complement.
GGGAATTACTCGCCGAGAAATACGGCTCCGCCGCAGTGGCCGACTATGAGCAGCGATACCGTAACTGGCAGGCCAAAAGCGGCAGGACCGGCGGGGATATGTATGCGGCCATTGCTAAGTGGATGGCACAGGACGGCGTTACCAAGCCTGCGGGGTTTGAGAGCTCTTTTGATGTGGAAGAGGCAATGAGGCGGAATATTGAAAAGTACAGGAAAAGAAAGGCGGAAAGCTAAGATCATGAAATGCAACTCAAAAGGCAAAATTGACACAAAGGTGCTGACGGCAGTGCTTGAAGCTGCACGCGCTGAACTGCTCAAGGAGATACGCCCGCAGCTCAAGGCGGCAGCGGATGTGTCGCTGAAATCATGGGAGCTGTGTTTGGCGCTCACGCTGCATGATATGGGGTTTGGCAAAAAGCGTATACCGACATTTTTCACGGCGCTGAAAGAGCGGTACAAGGAATTTGACGACAGCGCCGGCATTACGGATCTGCAGTACAAGGGCGATAAGCTTACCAATATGTCAACGACATTTATCAAGGGCATGAGAGAGCTTGAGCAGGACGGTATCGACTGCCGTGAGCTGCTCAATGTGAGTGAGCTTATCATTAACGATGTTGATGTGCTCAAGGCACTGGATAAGATCATGGGAAAGGATATCAAACATGAAGATAAAAATAATGCTTGACGAGGGCGCCTACGCGCCCGAATACGCGCACTTCTGAGCTGACGCGGGTGCGGATATCAGGACGCCGATGCCTGTCGCTGTAATGCCGCACAGCGCGGTCATAATCGACACGGGAGTGCACGTTGAGATACCCGAGGGATATGTCGGTATGCTCAAGAGCAAGAGCGGGCTTAACGTCAAGCAGAACATACTCAGCGAGGGCGTGATCGACCACGGGTATACGGGAACTATCCTCGTTAAGCTGTACAACCACGGCAACCGCACCGTGATATTTGATCGCGGCGACAAGATAACGCAGCTTGTGATCATGCCGTTTTTGGCTGCGGAGTTTGTGCACATGGACGAGCTTGCGGCTACGGAGCGCGGAAACAGCGGATTTGGCAGCACGGGGAGGTAGAATAATGACAAACATTCAGCTCGGAAAAATCAGGGAACGCCTGATTGAGGAGAATGACAGACACAGGAAAAATGAACTTGAAAACGCAAATGCCCGTGCCGGTGCTTATGCGCGCGGCGTGGAGGATACGCTCGCGGCGATCGCGGCTTGCGCTGACGAACAGGACGGCAAAGAGGACAAGCCACGCACGAATCTCGACCGAATGCGCGCTATGAGCGCGGAGGAGATGGCTAACCGGATAAGTAGCCTGGACTTAGCGTGTATATCTTGTCCTGTTACTACACCCTGTCTTACTTATCCGCAAGGCGGCAGCGAGTGCAGACAGCATATTGTAGAGTGGCTCAACAGCCCCGCAAAGGAGGACGGCAATGATTAAAATGACGATACTCGGCAAAACGCCGGAGGGAACTTGCCCCGAATGCGCAGTAAGACACGACCCAATACAGCCGCACAACCGTGACAGCCTTGCATACCAATACAAATTTTATGCGCAGCACGGGCGCTGGCCGACATGGGCTGACGCTATGGCGCACTGCTCTGAGGAGATAAAAGAGTATTGGACGCAGGCTTTGAGAGAGCGAGGCGTGGAAGTTGGAGGTGAGCGAAAGTGATTAATGATTTTATAGGCGCATACACCGAAACCGCTAAAACCATGAGCCGAATTGAGCGCAGCGAGGAACACGCACGCTCTGAAAGTGATTTCAAGCGGTTTGCGGTCAAGAAGAGCTGCGCTAGAAATCAGAAGCACAATGGAAAGAAAAAGAGGTGAGCGGGAATGACTAATCGTGAGCAGCTTGCATTTGCACTCGGTTATTCTGAATACGAAGACAAAGAGGTAGCGGATATCATTGCAGACATACTGATGGAGATTACAGACGAAGATGATTGTTCGATTGCTGTGATATGCGGCAGCGACAAGAAACTGCTTACAGAATGGCTCGGAAAGGAGTGCAAGGAATGAGATGTGACTGTTGCCCGTTATGCCCTATTGCCGAGGACGATGTGTGCCTGGAAAGCGAGGGCAAATACGGGATAGAACACGCTGACGGAATGTTAGGCTGCAAGCACCCCAGGAACTGGGCTGAAAAGAAAAGCAACGAGTACGACACCGCACTCGGTGAAATGGGAACGGATATGGGAAACAAAATGGACTTTACCCCAGAGGAGCTTACGGAAGTAATCGACCTCTGCAAACACATGGTGGGGCTTGATTATCAAAAGCCATATCACAGGCATGGCAAGGCATTTTACAGACCGTATCGTAACTATTTCGCCGATGGTATTCCTGGAAACAGGCTGCTAAACAAGCTGCCGTACTGGGTAATCGCCAAATCGCAGAGCGAAAAAGCAACCTATTACAAGCTGTCGGCAGAGGGTTTAAAGTGGCTCGGTAGACGGCTTAAAATAGAGATTAAGGAGTGTGAGGAATGAATAATCACACCGTAGAATGCAGCGGCTGCCTTGCCGAATACAACGGAGAATGCGCCGCAGAAATATGCAGAGGAAAGATAACGCAGCTCGCGCACAATTCCGGAAAGTACACAGATAGTAAGGAACGGCACCAGAAAATGTACAAGCTGTCGGCTGATATGTTCCGGGAGTGTTTCGGCGAGGATTTTATTGATGAGGATACAGAAGAATGAATGATACATATATTTCCGAGAGGATTTTGAAAAAGAAACTGGCGTATGTCTTTAGCACGTGGGGAGTAATGCCCCCTATCCGAAAAGACGTATATAAAGCAATCGAAAAGTCTGTTGTTAGTGACGTCGGTCGCGTTGGGCGGGAACCGTCCGGGATTGCAGATATGCACGGAAAAACCATCTGCAACGGTGACATCCTAATGTGTCATAACAACCCGCAGGACCTTTGCAAGGCAGTACTTGGGGAGTTTGGCGTTATCGACACGGAAACGTTTGAAGTCGTTGACAATGTAGTCGGATGGCACACGGAGGTAATAGCGACCGCCGACCCGCTAAGCAGAGTTGAGCCGTTTTGCCTGCCCCTGCCCCTCAACAGATTTTACATAGAGCGCGGTGAAATGGTTGTCACAGGTAATGTTTATGATAACCCCGAGCTGGTCGGAGGCGCCAATGGCTGACGCGCATTACGGATACACCATCGAGCGCGCCGAAAGCGGACGCAGGATATGCGGCGTTATATCATCCGACACAACCACGGACGTAAAGTCGGTTGCAGAATACGTCTGCAAGAGGATTTTTGAAGCCAAATTGCCAACGGGCGATATCACCGACCTGCGGATACAGCGGCGCAAGGACGGCTCGGTGTTTATCAGCGCGCTCGGGGCGATGGACAGAATTTTTGCGAGGATAAAGGAGGTACGCAATGGCTGATATAACGGAATATCTTGACGGGCTGAATTACACGATAACCGACGAGGAAAAGCCCCTTATGGACATCTTTGCGGAATCGTGGGAGTATTGCAAAGACAGGGCTTGCGATGGCTGCGAGTACCGTGGCGAGGGCAACAAGCACGTCAAGCCGCTGATATGTATATCTTACCAGTACGCGAAGCGGCTTATTGCGGCAGGGTATAGGAATGTAACGCCGCCCGCCGAGTGTAAGGACGACGAACTGATAACCGCAGCGTTCGGGGTTTACCCCAGCACGCTGACCGACCGCGAGAAGCGTATAATCGTACTGCGGCATGGGCTTGCTGACGGCTTAAAGCGTACATATGTGGACATTGGCAAAGAGTACAGCGTAACGTGTGAACGCATACGGCAGCTAGAGAAAAAGGCGGCGGACAAGCTTGTCGCGCTTAAGGCACTGACTGACGACGTCGCGCCCGTGGTGCACGGCGAATGGCTGAACATTGACGGAGATTACACCTTTGCGGAGTGCAGTATCTGTAAGACGGCATACGAGGTTGCAACCGAGCAAGAGGCGGAAAAGGGCTTGTGGGACGCGTTTATGTGCTCTTACCGCTATTGTCCCAACTGCGGGGCTAAGATGGACGTCTAACACGAAATAACGAAAGGAGTAAAACGATTATGGCAATTTATTTGGGCGATTTATCAATCACGGAATTTGAAAAGAGAGCAGGTATTGAACTTACTGTTGAGCAGAGAAACACGCTAAACGCCCTGCTTGAACATACTTGCGCAGACGTGCGGGGGAACAACAAAATACACATCTATGACATTCCGTTTTGCATTGAATGTGGAAATCCCGATGCAAGGAAAACGGTGCTTGACATACTTATGCCGTTATCCTCAAAAATAAAGGCGCCCTTACAGGTAGGCGGAGGGGTGTAAAGATGGCTGAAATCAAGCTAAAACCCTGCCCGTTCTGTGGGGGCGAAGCTGAAATACAGTACGGTGCTTGTGATTACAACGTATATCAGGTTGTATGCAAGGGACAGAATTGCAATGCCATGAACGGCTGGTCTGATACGCCGGAAGAAGCCGCGAAATCGTGGAACAGGAGGGCTGATACCGATAATGACCCGAACAGACCTTGAGCAGATATACTTCCTGCATCGCGAATTGCGAATGTGGGAGCGCGAACTCGAACGTATCCGCGGGCGGTCGCTGGTGCAGTCGCCGCAGCCGAGCACATCGCACGGCACGGGCACGTCGGACAAAGTTGCAGACCGCGCTGAGAAAACCGCCGACCTCGAACGCCTTATCGCCGCAAAACGCGACGAGATACAGGAGCTGCGCGATAAGGCTGTGGCTTATATTTACAGCATACCCGACAGCCTGACCCGGCAGATAGTGTACTACCGTTGCGTGAGCCTGTTCGGCTGGCGGCGCGTCGCGTATGAGGTCGGCGGGAACAATACCGAGGAGAGCGTAAGACAGATATACTCGCGCTTTATGCGCAGTTTATAATCTGTCACAATTGTCACAACTACCTGTGCTATAATATAAGCTAGAAAAGAATACAGAAGCCTCCGAGCAAATGTTCGGGGGCTGTTTCTATGCAAGCAGGTGGTGATTTTGAATGAAAAGAATTTAGTGCCGAACTCCGAACGAAGTCCGAGCGAACTCCGAGAAATGCGGAAGAACGGCGGTAAGAAATCGGGCGAAACCCGCCGCCGAAAAAAGGCACTGAAATCTCTGATGAACGACCTGCTTTCAAGCGACATCGTGAACGATGAGATATATAACAGGACCGTGGATATGGGCTTCGGCGCTAATCCGACATACGGCGCGGCGATAGTCGCGGCGATGGTTCGGCAGGCGGCGCTCGGGGACACCAAGGCGTACAACGCGATCGTCGACCTTATCGGCGAGGGTAGTTCCGGGGAGCGCGTGAAGCTCCAGAAGAAGCAGGTCGCATTGCAGGAGAAGAAGCTCGGCGGCGAGGAGGAACAGACACCCGACGACGGGTTCCTTTCGGCACTGGACGGCTCTGCTTCGGAGGATTGGAGTGAAGATTAAAGCAATATTCAAGTTCAAGCCGTTCTCGAAGAAGCAACGGCAGGTTCTAAATTGGTGGTGCAACTCTTCCCCTGTGCGTGACTACAACGGCATTATCGCCGACGGCGCTATTCGCTCGGGCAAATCCGTTGCAATGTCCCTCGGTTTTGTTATATGGGCGATGTCGGAGTTCTCCGCCTGCAACTTCGCGATGTGCGGCAAGACTATCGGCTCGTTTCGGCGCAACGTGTTGTTTTGGCTTAAATTAATGCTCCGCTCGCGGGGCTATTCCGTAACAGAGCAGCGCACCGATAACCTTGTTATCGTCCGCCGAGGGAGTGCCGAAAACTACTTTTACATCTTCGGCGGCAAGGACGAACGTTCGCAGGATCTCATACAGGGCATTACGCTCGCCGGTCTGTTTTGCGACGAGATCGCGCTTATGCCCGAAAGCTTCGTCAATCAGGCAACAGGACGATGTTCGGTGGACGGCTCGAAGTTTTGGTTTAACTGTAACCCCGCAAGTCCTGCGCACTGGTTTAAGCGGGAGTGGATAGACCGCCGCGAGGACAAGCGCTTGCTGTACCTGCACTTTACGATGGATGATAATTTATCACTTTCCGAAGCGGTCAAGGAGCGCTATCGTGGGATGTACACGGGCGTGTTTTTCAAGCGGTATATCCTCGGGCAATGGGTTTCGGCGGAGGGCGTTATTTATCGGCAGTTCGCCGATGATCCCGAGCGTTTTATCCTCGACGACATCCCCGCCGATGTCATTCTCGGGGCGATGGGGTTTGACTTCGGCGGCAACGGCTCGGCGCACGCGGGCTGCCTTGTGGGGATAACCAAAGGATACCGCAGTATCGTCATTTTGGACGAGTATTACCGCAAAGAGGTGATCGACCCCGAAACGCTTACAAATGATATCTGCGGGTTTATTCAGCGCTCGCAGGCGCGGGTCAGGGCAACGTCCATATGGTGTGATTCGGCGGAAACAACGCTTATCAAGGGCATACGCACGGCGGTGTATTCGCGGCGCATTCCCGTCGAGGTCCGCAACGCCCGCAAGGGCGAGATAATCGACCGCATACGGCTGTGCGATATGCTGATGTCGCAGGGCAGATTTTTTGTCCTGCGCCGCTGCAAGCACACCATATCGGCGCTTTCGGAGGCTGTGTGGGACAGCAAGTCCCCCACAAAGGACAGGCGCCTTGACGACGGCTCGACCAACATAGACAGCCTTGACGCGCTGGAATACGCGCTCGAATCGCACGCAAATCAGCTTATACAGCTTGGAGGATTATATGGCAATAAATGATATAGCCGCCGCATTCGGGCAGGAGTTCAGCGGCTCGGAATATTACAGCGCCTGCATAGACAAATGGCGGCGCATATACCGCGACGACCCGACATGGCGCAAGGCTGCAAAGGGCGGGCTTTTCTCGCGGGGAAAGCGGGACATCCTGCGGCTCAACATGGCAAAGGTGCTGTGCGACGAGTTTTCATCCGTGACCTTTTCGGAGCAGTGCGAGATAACCCTTGACAACGAGGATTATCAGCGATACATAAACGCCGCGCTTAACGCGAACGGCTTCTGGAAGCAGATGCCCGAACTGCTCAGCAAGGCGTATGCGACGGGCGGCGCGGTGCTGAAATGCTACCTGTCAGACGGCAAGCCGAGGATAGACTACATCACGGCGGAGCACTTCGTGCCGACGGAATGGGACGGCGGCGGAATACGTTCGGGCATTATTTCGGGGACATACGTCCGCGGCGCGGACTATTATCACCTGCTGGAATATATGCGGAACGGTCGGTCGGAATTTAAGCTGTTCAAGGCGGCTTCGGATGCGGAACTCGGGCGGGAGTGCCCGCTTTCGGAGATGTTTCCCGAGCTGCAAAATCCGGTCGTGTACGAGGGCGGCAAGCCTGTGTTTGCGTATTTCAAGCCCGCCGTCAGCAACAATTCCGAGTACGACGTGCCGCTCGGAATGTCGGTTTTCGCGAACTGCACCGATACGCTCAGGGCGCTCGACACGGCGTTTGACAGCCTGCAGCGGGAATTTGTTCTCGGCAAAAAGCGTATCATCGTGCCGAGCTCATGTATCCGCATGATCATTGACCCCGAAAGCGGCGAAGCCATTCGCTACTTTGACGCGGACGACGAAGCGTTTATGGCACTTACACATGAGGACGGCGAGAATCTCAAAATAACCGACAACACCGCCGAGCTCCGCGTGGAGGAGCACGTTTCCGCGATAAACGCACTGCTCAATACGCTGTGTATGCAGACGCGGCTTTCGGCGGGAACGTTCTCGTTTGATATTCAGCAGGGCGTTAAGACAGCGACGGAGATAATCTCGCAGGAAAGCAAGACCGCGCGCACCGCAAAGGACAACAAGAACCTGCTCGCGGAAGCGCTGGAAACCGTCGTGCACGCGCTGATACAGCTCGGCGTTATGTCGGGGGAGCTTTCCGCACGGGAATACACCGTAACGGTCGGCTGGAACGATAACATCATCACCGACGACAACACGCTCATCGACAACAACATCAAGCTTGTTTCGGCGGGGCTGAAGTCGAAGATAAAGGCGATAATGGAAGTCCAGAAATGCGACGAAGCCACCGCCCGCGAAGAACTCGCGAGAATTTCGCAGGAAACGGGCGGCGGGGATATCGCGGATTTCTTCGGTGACGAAGCATGACCGCCCTTGAAGCGCTGAACCTTGCCGCTCCGCTGGCGGATACATACAACGAAGTCGAAAGGCGGCTGCTTGTGCGCATTGCACGGCAGATATCCCTTAACGACGACCATCAGCTCAACGAAGCGAGCAAGTGGCAGCTTAAACAGCTTGCGCGGCACGGAATGCTTCGGCAGGACGCGCACAAAATCATCGCGGCGGGAACGAAAGGCATTCCGAACGATGTCGCGGAAACAGTCCGGCAGGCTATCGACGATACGCTCGCCGAGGACGGTATTCGCGATTTGTGGCATAACGAGGGCTTTTCCGAGAGCGCAAAAAACGCCGTGAAGCATTACCGCGCACAGGCGAAGAACGTGTACAATCAGGTCAACACCGTCATGAAGTACAAAGCGGAAAGTACATTCGTCGGGGCGGTAAATTCCGTCGCGGAGAAATGGACCCGCGATATGCGCAGAGAGCAGGCTGAGCTTGCGAATAAGCAGGGGTTCCTTGATGTGCTGAACAGCAACACTGCTTCGGTGGTATCGGGCGCAGAAAGCCGCACACGCGCTGTTCGCACGACTATCCACGAGATGGCGCAGAAAGGCATTCCTGCGTTTGTGGATAAGTCGGGGCGGGAATGGTCGCCGGAAGCGTATGTCAACATGGATATCCGTGCGACGGTCAAAAACACCGCGCTCGAATCGCAGTTCTCCACCATGGACAGCCTCGGGCAGGACGTATTCGAGGTGAGTTCCCACCCGGGCAGCCGCCCGAAGTGCCGCCCGTGGCAGGGCAAGCTTATCAGCCGCTCGGGCAAGACCACCGAGATAACCGACATCAACGGGCGCAAGCACAAGGTAATTCCGTTGTCGCAGACGAGCTTCGGCGAGCCTGACGGGCTGTTCGGGATAAACTGCGGGCATAGACCGAGGGGCGTGTCTGACGGGCTGTTCCGGAAGTCTGCCGTTGAGTATAACGACGAGGAAGATAAAGCGCTCTACAACAAGGTCTGCAAGCAGCGTGAGCTCGAACGCAGGGTACGGAAGTCCAAAACGGAAGCTGATATGCTCGAAGCTGCGGGCGACACCGAGGGCGCAAAGGAAGTCCGCAGGAAAATGGCGGAGCAGAACAAGGCACTGAAATCCTACTGTGACGGGGCGGGGCTGAAATATCGGTCGGACAGGGTGAGGACTTACGGGAGCGTGAAGCCAGAAACCGACAGCGCCCGCCGCAAGGCTATGGCTGCGGAGATGAACAAACCGCAGACAGTAACTTCCACAAGCAGCTTCGTACCTGCAAAGACGGTGCAGGAAGCGCAGGAGTACGCAGGCAAGTTCATTGAGCAGCGGCTCGGTGACAAGACATTCAAAGGTGTGGCAGACTTCAAGGGAATATCTGTTGAACACGCAAATGATATCAACCGTGCGCTTACCGATGTGTTCGAGCAGTACGACTTTCCTAAAATCAGCGGTATCAAGTCTATTGACCCGAATTCCGCAAAGGGAAAGAAAATATTCTCAAGTGCGGACGCGGTTATGGCGTATTCTCCCGTTGAGCATGGCGTTTACATAAACAAAGCCGTCCTTAAGAATCCCGAAGCGCTTGCGGCGTACAACAGGCAGGCGCAGGAAGCATGGGACACTGTCATGAAGAACATGGACAGCCTGACAGGCGCACAGCGTGAAGTTGCCATGCGTTACAAACAGGCTGGGCGTTCTCTTGTCGGGGAAGGTTCGGCGCATGACTATTTCGTTCATGAAATGGGACACCACATACAATGGGAAGCGTTCGACGCTAAGACCAACAACGCTATCGGCTCGCACATGAGCCGGTATGCGGGTAAAATCTCGGGGTACGCCACCGCAAACAAGTCGGAATACTTTGCGGAGAGCTTCGCGGCGTTCAAGAAAGGCGAGTTTGACAAGCTCGACCCCGAATTTGTTTCGTTTATGCGCAGTAAGGCTCTTGACAAATCCGGCGGAAGTGGTATAATAGAGATTGAAAGAGCAATGGCGGCTAAGTCGTTTGATAAGGCTGCCGAGTATGCAAGGAAAGAGTTAAAAGCTTCTATTTCCTCGCTCTCTGAATTACCGTTGAAAACTGTAAACGCTGTGAACAGCTCTCTAAGCAAGCTTTATATAGATATACCCTCACTTGCGGGGGCAATTGATGAAGTAGTAGTTGATAATATTGACGAAATAGCAAAATCGTCATTGCGATGGGTCGACGGTGTTCCACAAATCCGGCTTAAACTTTCGCGTTCCTATTTTGCCAATATGTCAGTTGATGAACTTGAGAATGCAATCTCAAAATTAGCTGATGCAGGAGTTTTCACTCCCAAAAAAGGAATCAACGGTATAATCCAGCACGAAGCGGTTCATCTGGCAGAGTTTAAGCAGACTATCAAGCGTTACGGAGGCGCGCAAGCTAATGTTGAGCATTCGCTCGACAGCTTTGAACTTGCCAGAGAGTTAAAAGAACTTGCGCTTCGTAATTGTTCTCTTGATGATACCAGCATAACATTGAACAAAATGCTATGCTCATATGCTGCTGAAAGCCCTGCTGAATTTCTCGCGGAGGGGTATTCAAGCACAATGTCAAATCCTCTTACAGACGAAATCAAACGGCTTTTGCATAAGAAATGGGGTATGTGATATGATGATTTTACCACCTTTAGAAATAGCGAAGCAGCTGCGTTTTGCCGAAGGCACGGTTTATTATGTCGGCAAATTTGATAAGCACCAGCTTGAGCTTTTCAACGACTACAAGGCAAAGGTAGAAAAAGCAAGTAAAAACCGCTATAAGTAAACCGCCCGTAACAAGGCGGTTTTGCATTTCACAGAACGGAGGCACCAATGCTCTACAAATCCGAACGTATCACAAATATATCAGAACTGGAAAATTTGCTTGAAAGAATATCAATTCTCTCACAGCAGGCAGAGAAAAGCTCCCTGCCCGGTGAGGTCAGGGAGCTTACACAGGAAATATCCGCTCTTGCAGGCAAAGCAAGGGCGTTTGATTTCAGAATCGAGTGCAGGACGGTTTCGTGCGATTAACCGTTCCGCGTGTCGATTATTTTGGGGAAATCATACAGCAATTCGCATTCGCCGCTGTACTGACAACGCATTCCTTTGTATTCTGTTTGGTCGTTCATAGGAATTGAGCAGTTCTGCGCAACAGGACATGTAGCAGAAACAAACCTTGCGTTATATGGTTTGCTTTCATCGAAGAAATAATATTTCCCCGAAAGCGTGATATTCATATCCCACCTGACACAATGAACAAATTTCCCGTGTGTAGTAAAATATGCCATGCTTACCCTCCTTTCTGAGGAAAGTATATCACACATTCTGCGGGAAATCAATAGCACATCTCAATAACCAAGCGCTCTTCGGGGCGCTGTTTTTATGCCCGAAAGGATGAATAAAATGGACACCATAAAAGCAACACCTAAAGCCCCGCCGAAGCTTACATACGACGGCGAGCACCTTTTCTACAACGGAATGGATATCTCGGAGCGCTGCACCGATATGACAGCAGTTATCACCGGAACCGGCACAAAGGTTACGCTCGTATTCGAGAATATCGACGTTGACATGAAAAAGGCTTTCAAGTTCAGATAATTCAGCGCTATGCGATAAGCACGGCGCTTTTTTATTGTCCGAAACACGCTGACGACACTAAAAGCCCGCGCGGAAAACAGTCATACGGACGTTAAACGGAGGTAACAACAATGGCAGACGAAACACAGACCACACAGGCAACACAGGAGCAGGGCGGCGCTCAGACCGCCGGAGGTGATCCTAACGTATCTACGCCCGAATCTGCGCAGGGGGCGGCAAAAACATTCACGCAGGACGAGGTCAACGACCTCATAAAATCGCGCCTTGAACGCGAACGCAAGGGACAGCCCACAAAGGACGAGCTTGCGGCATTCCACGCATGGCAGGACGAGCAGAAAACATCCGAGCAGAAGCAGGCAGAAGCCATCAAGGCGGAAACCGACCGCGCAGACGCCGCCGAGAAGAAAGCCGCCGCGCTCGAAGCGAAGCTGCTGGCGACTTCGATGGGCGTAAAGCCCGACGCGGCGGATGATGTAGTGGCTCTTGCCTCGTGCAAGGTCAGCGACGAAACGCCGCTGGAAAAGGCAATCATGGAGGTGCTGAAAAAGTATCCGCAGTTTACGGGTGGTTCAGCGCCGACAACAACAGGGGTTCCCGCGGGAAGCGGCGGCGCTGTACGCTCGGGCGTGGAAGCAGCATTTCTCGCGAAGAACCCCGGAATCAAAATCTAGAAAGGAACATTAATTTATGGCACATGAAGCACAGGTGCGCTATTCCTCGCTTGTCCTTGCGAAGATGCGCGCAGAGAACATCTTAAAGGACGGCATTATTTTCAACAACGACTACGAGGGCGACCCCGTCGCGGGCTCTGTAAAGGTCCCAGTGCGCGACGATGAGGTCAGGGTCGGCGACTATGACCGCAGCGCGGGCGGCGATCTTTCCGAAAGCTCCACCGTTTACCGCCCTATCCTTATCAACCGCGAGAAGTACGTCAACGAGCTTATCGACGGCTACGACGCGGCTTCCGTTCCCGACAATCTCGTTGCGGACAGACTTGACAGCGCAGGCTATTCCATGGCGAGGGCGCTCGACGCCGACGGCGCTTCCACCCTTATTTCGCAGGGCACGCGCGTCAATATTTCCGCCGTTACCTCGGGCACCGTTTACAGCGACGTTGTCAATATCCGCACGCTGATGAGCAAGGCAAACGTCCCCAACGACGGCAGACGTTATCTGCTCGTTACCCCCGACATTTACGCCGAAATGCTTAAGAGCCCGCTGTTTGTTTCCGCGTCCGCCCTCGGCGACGATGTGAAGCAGTCTGGCGCGGTCGGCAAAATTGCGGGATTTACCGTGTACGAATGGAACGACAGCACCGCGAACCTCGCGATGATCGCAGGCCATCCCCGCTATGCAACGCGTATCAACGCGTGGAAGGTGCCCGTCGCGATAAACGACCTCAAGGACGCAAAGCACATCGGCGCTTCCGCCGTGCAGGGTCGCTCTGTTTACGGGCACGAGGTGCTCCGCAAGAGCGCTGTCTACGCGGTATTTTCCGCAGGTTCGCTCACTCTTACGCAGGGCGCATTTGCTTCCGACAAGTGCAAGGTGACTGTCACCGAGAGCGCGACAAGCGCGTTCGCATACCGCGTAAACCCTGCAAAGCGTGCAGCGCTCGCCGAGGACTTCACCGCCATCGCTACGACTAACGCGTTCACTTCCAACAGTACGCAGATCTCCTGCAAAAAGGGCGACGTTATCGAGATAATCGACCTTGACAGCGACAAGAAGTGCGTTAAGGTCGGCTATGTGACGGTAGCATGACGGTAACGGCGGATTATTACGCGGAGCACTGGGGTGCATACGCCGATACCGACGAGCTGACAGCCGCGCTCAGGCGGGCGGAGATCATCGTTGACGGGGAGATATTCCCGTCGGGATATACGATGTCGACCGTCCCCGAAGCGTGGCGCGAAGCCGCGCAGAACGCCGTCTGCGCGCAGGCGGAGTTTATTCTCGAAAACGGCGGCGTTTCGGCGCTGTCGGATACGGCGGACGGCGGCTCGGTGTCGCTCGGAAAATTCAGCTATTCGGGCGGAAGCTCCGCAGGCGGTACGACTACTTTGGGCTTTTCGGCGGCGAACAGGCTGTGCGGGCAGGCGCTCGCGCTGCTTGAGCCGACGGGGCTGCTTTACAGAGGAGTGACGTTATTGTGAAACCTATTCCGAGGGCGCTGCTGATACATTCGGCGGCGCTTTACGATGTCGCCGAGGGGGCGTGGCAGGATGAGAAGAAAACCCTTGTCGCGCAGCTTGAGCACGTCCGCGTTGAACCCTGCACAAGGCTGATAACCACCGCCGACAACCGCTCTGTGACGATAACGGCAACGCTGTTTTACGACTGCCGCAGCAGCACGCCAAGGGCAGATTTTGCAGCGGGTCAGCGGGTGGAATTCGGCGGCGCGATGTATCGTGTGGAAACCGTCGAGACGCTCTATGACAGGCGGCGGTTGCATCATATCGAGGTGGGATTATGCCCGTAAGCGTTAAAATCAACTCGGCGCAGATAGCCGTGCAGATACGTGCGGCGGCAAACAGGGCGGTAGCTATTGTAAGCGAGCAGATAGTAACCGACTGCAATGAATTTATTCCCGCAGACCAATGGGTATTGCGAGATAGTTCGCTGATTCACACAAGCCTTGAGGGCGCTATGAAACACACTTCTCTTACGGCTGAACAGCAGAAAATACTTAGCGAAGCAACGGGAAGCGATTTTGCAAACGGCAATATCATATGGAGTACCCCGTATGCGCGTTTTCTTTATCATGGAGTTCCTATGGTAGACCCGAAAACGGGTTCGACATGGGCGCGCGAGGGACAAACAAAGGTGAAAGCCAATGGAAGTTTGAAATACAGCAAATTTCCTAATCCCAAAGCCTGCTCTCACTGGTGTGAAAAAGCACAGGCGGTGTATGGTGATACATGGCGGCAGATATACGAAGCCGCGCTGAAAAAGGAGATGGAGAAATGACGGCGCAGTTACAGGCAGTCGAAGCGTTCCGCGCTTTTGCGGAGAAGATAACGGGGCAGCCTGTCACCGTCGGGCTCCTCCCGAAAGAGGGCGGCATTGCCGTGCAGGTGGTAACGGGTACGCGGGAGTTTACCTCGCTCAATCTCGCAAACCGCCGCGCGGCGCTGTCGCTCGACATCTTGTCAAAATTCAAGGAACAGAAACAGGCATACGGCTGTCTTTGCGAGATAGCCAACGCCTGTGATACGGCTCGGCTCGGCGCACCCGTTGTTAATGCAGAGGTGCGCAGCGAGCCCTTATTCGTAGGCACGGACGGCGGATTCTGGATATATTCGCTGTCCGTAAGCCTGCGTGTTATGATTTGAAAGGAGAAATCAAATGGCACAGACATTGCCCAAGGCCGCGGGCGTGGAGCTTAACCACGAAACCAAAGCCTTTATCAACACTACTCCCTCGGGTCAGAGCGCGACATACGCGTCCATGTGCAATGCGTTTAAGAACATCAATATCGCGCTGAACGAGGTGGTATATTCCGCGTCCTATCTCAGCGACGGCGGTTACAGCTCCTCCAATGTGACGGGCTTCGCGCCGACGGCTACGCTTCAGGGCGACTTTATGGCGGACGACCCCGTCTGCGCGTATCTCGACAAGATACAGTGGGAGCCGGGTGCGGCGCGCGTTACCGACATCAAGCTAAACCGCAACGGGCAGATAATCACCTGCCCCGTAACGCTCACGCAGATAGCTATTGCGGGCGGCGAATCAACCGCGCCGAACTCCGTCACTGTGGTGCTTACCTTTAACGGCAAGCCTACCGTTACTGTGGGCGACCTCGACGACGCGGGCGAGAAATCCGAATAAAAAACATCGCGGCGCGGGCATTCCTGCGCCGCTTATTTTGAAAGGGGCAGAATATGTATCAGCTTAAAAGAAGCGAGAAAATACGCGATGAACTGGAGCTTTGCAACGAATGTGGCGAACCCGCCGAAAGGCTCGAATTCGTCGTTGATATCGACGTTATCGCCGCCGACCTGCGCAGGCGCATGAATGATATAACATCGGCGGAACAGGCGCTTAAAAAGGCGGTGAACGACGGCGAATACGGCGCGGCATATGAGCAGTACGGGCGTGCGGTGCGCGGTGTTGTTGCGCTCTGCATGGGCGAGGATAACGCCGAAAAGATATGCAGGTACTTCGAAAACAATTGGATAGAGCTGTCCGTGGCGGTGGTGCCGTACATCTATGATGTGATACTCCCCCGCGTGAACGAGTGCCTCAGCCGCCGCCGCGAGCAGCTCAAAAATATCTACAAGGGCAGGAAGCGCAAGTGACGCTGTACGAACCGTTTCCCGAAAGCATTACGGTCGGCGGGCGGGAGTACAGGCTTACGCTGTGGTTTGACCGCGTGCTGCGGTTCTGCGCACTGCTGGACAACGAGGACAGCACCCCCGAGGAAACCGTTGAAGCGGGCTTCGCGTGGCTTGTGGACTGCCCGAAGCCCCCGCCGCTTGTAGTTCGGGAGAAGGTGCTGCACCGCATAATCGATGATATCATCGCCCCGCCGAAGCGCAGGCTTTCCTCGCGGCAGAGCCGGCAGAAATGCGTTGACTACGCGTTTGACGCGGCGGAGATATACGCGTCGTTTATGCGGGATTACAACATCGATCTGATACGGGAACAGGGGCGGCTGCACTGGTGCGCGTTTTCGGCGCTGTTTGACGGGCTGTCGGAGGATACGCCCATCAAGCAGATCATGCGCATACGCACCGAGAAAATGCCCGCACCGACAAACAGCAACATGGAGTATATCCGCAGGCTGACCGAGCTTAAAACGCTGTACGCGCTGCCGGCTAAGGCACCGCAGGCGCAGGGCGGCGGCTGGGACGGGCTGTTTGATATGCTCTGCGCGCAGGCGGTCGCAAAATAACTGTTGACATCTAAGATAATGTGTGCTATAATGTAGGAAAATAAACTTTCTGGAGGTAATTTCCTATGAAAATGTACAAATGCCCCGACTGCGGCAGAACGTCAACGACAATGTACTGCGACGCCTGCGGCAAGACTATCCCCTCGCAGTATGTTACATACGGAGCGGAAGCAGGCACACCGTCCGGAATGGCGGAAGGAACTGACGCAACAAACATATTGCTTGATAAGATAGCTCGCGCCGAGGAAAGCAACAACGAGCTTCTGACGGCAATACAGAAGAACACGAAGATAGTTGCGGTCATTTCTATTATTTCTGCGGTGGCGGCGGTTGCCAGCGCGGTTTTCACAGTAATTTCAATTTTGCCGTTCCTTTGATACGACAATAGCTTAACTTAATATTCAAAGCACTTGCAGAAATGCAGGTGCTTTTTTATTCCCGAAAGGAGGGAGTGAATGGCTGACGGAGATGTAATATATCGCATACGCGGCGATAACAGCAAGCTTCCCGACGACCTAAAGGAAGCTGAAAACATCATCGGCAAATCGGCGGAAAAGGCGGAAAAAGCCGCAAAGACAGCGATAAAGGCGATAGGCGCAGCTGCTTCTGCGGCGGCAGCGGCGGGGGCTGCGATAGGCACCGCCGCAGTAAATTCCGCCGACAGCCTTGACAAGGCGGTGAAGCACATCACCGCTGCAACAGGCGCGGGCGCCGACGCGGCGGAAAAGTATTCCGAGGTCATAAAGGGCGTTTACGGGGACAATTTCGGCGAGAGCTTCGAGGGCATCGCAGCGGATATCTCCACAATAACGCAGAACCTCGGCGAGATGGACGAGGAGCAGCTTAAAAAGGTCACCGAGAGCGCCTACGCGCTGCAGGACGCGTTTGACATGGACGTCGCGGAGAGCTCCCGCGCAGCAAAGGCAATGCAGGAAAACTTCGGCATTGCCGCCGATAAGGCGTACGACTACATCGCAAAGGGTGCGCAGGACGGTCTGAATTATTCGGGGGAGCTGCTGGACAACATCAGCGAATATTCCGTGCAGTTCAAAAAGCTGGGCTTCGACGCGGACGATATGTTCACGATTTTCGAGCGCGGCGCGGAGAACGGGGCGTGGAATCTTGATAAAATCGGCGACGCAGTAAAGGAATTTTCTATCCGTGCGATAGACGGCTCGGACACCACTAAAAAGGGCTTTGAAGCCCTCGGCTACGACGCCGAGGATATGGCGAAAAAGTTCGCGCAGGGCGGAGATACCGCGCGTGCGGCTTTTCAGACGGTAATAAAGGCACTCGGCGACATGGAGGACCCCATCGCGCAGAACGAAGCGGGCGTAAACCTCTTCGGAACGATGTGGGAGGACCTCGGCGCTGACGCAGTAAAGGCGCTCGGCGAAATAACCGACAGCGCATACGACTGCGCAGGCACCGTGGACGATATCGTCGAGGTAAGCTACAGTTCCCTTTCGGACGCGCTTTCGGGGCTTAAACGCAAGGCGGAGCTGCTTATTCAGCCGCTTGGTGAGGAGCTTATCCCCGTAATCGAAACGGCCGTTGAAAAACTCGGCGATATTGCGGAGAATGTTATTCCCGTGCTGCTTGACGCGACGGGACCGCTTGTGGAAGCACTGCTCGACCTCGTGGAGCCGATATCAACGATAATATCGGAACTTCTGCCGCCACTCATTGAATTTGCTGCGGATATAGCGGCAAAGATATCCGACTTTGTCGGGCGACATCTGCCCGCCCTGATATCCGCTCTGAAAAACGCGATGAATTTCTTTGGAAATATCATCAAAGTTGCATGGGAAATGCGCGATGTTATTGCGGCGATAGTTGCGGCGCTTATCACGTTTAACACGGTGATAAAGATAGGCAATGCCGTTTCGGGTGCGGTAAACGCGATACGCGCGTTTAAGACCATCACGGACGCGGCTACTGCTTCACAGGTCGCGCTGAATGTTGCGGGGGCAGCAAACCCATTTGTGCTTATTGCTTCGCTGGCTTCGGGTGCGATCGGCGCGCTTGTTGCATTTAACAATACCACCGAAACAGCGGCGGAAAAGGTCGACAGGCTGCACGAAGAAGCAATGCAGCTTAATCAGACGGCAAAGGATTCCGCTAACGCTGCGCAGGATCTCAGCAAACTTACGGACGAATACAAAAATCTGAAAAATTCTTCGGACGACGTGGAAACCGTGCGAAAGCGCCTTGAGGAATTGCAGCAGTCGCTTATTGACAGCTACGGCACCGAGGCAGCAAAAATCGACCTTGTAAACGGCAAGTATGAGGAGCAGCTTGTGCTTCTTGGCAAGCTTATCGACGATAAAAACACGCTTGCCGAAAGCAGTGCAAAGGCGGCCTATTATTCCGCGCAGGACGCGCAAAAAGAAGAATGGGCTCTCTCGCTAAGCAATACAAGCGGAAACCTGCACACATATCTCAACAAGTGGTTTACCGATGAAGCAGGAAGTAATTACGAGGGTATAACAAGTGGATTTGGCTCGGCGACAACTAACTACACGTTTAAAGAAGGAACAACTTATAAAGAACGCTACGACGCCATTTCTGCGATGATAAAACGCATGGAAAAGTATATTGGAACCGATAGCTTTGACAGCTCCATATACAGTCAGCTTGTTACTGCTCAGCAGGATATGTATGAAAAGTGGCAGGATTACGAAAAGATCGTCAGCAATTTTGAAAACCTCTCAAAGCCAAAGCTTAGTGGAAAGGTGCTCGGCTCGAAATCGCAGGCAGAGTATTATAAAAATCTCTACGGCGGCAATGCCGACGAAAAGCAGGAAGAACCGTCTGCCGACGAAGTCACCCCCGCCACGACCTACAAGCCCTATACCCCGACAGCCGACACCACCGCGAAATCCTCAAAAAGCACGACAAGCGGCGGTTCGGGCAGCGGCGGCAGCACCATCAGCATAACGTCCTATGTCCCCACGATATGGGACAACGATCAGACCGCCGCGCTGAAATCCCTCATCGGCAAGGACGTGCTCGGCAAGACCGCGACGGCGCATCAGATAAACTCGCTGACGGGCGTGCTCGGGCAGCAGACCGCCGCGAAGTCGGGGGAAACCACCCTCGCGGACGTGGTAAATGCCATCACAAAATTGCACCATAAGGTCGAGAAAATGGACGACGCGATCGGAGATGTGACGATAGTCCTCAAGGCGCGCGATCTTACCATCGGCAAGGCTGCGGTGCGGGATATAAACGACATGGCAAAGCAGAGCGGGAAATCCCCGTTTACTTTTTAAGGAGGGACTATGACCGTAAAAATAGGCGAAACAGACATCAGCAAATACATCACCCCGCCGAGCATTGCGGACACATACCGTGCGCAGTCGGCAGCACAAACGCTTAACGGCTCGCTTGTCGTCGACCGCATAGGCGGCACGAAAAAGCGGATAACGGTAATGTTCCCGCTGCTGCCGCTTGCAAAGTGGGAGGAGATAAAGGCGTTAATATCGCCGATATCCTTTTCCGTAAGCGTTGACAGCGCTGCATATACCATGCACCTTGACGGCGAGATACCAACACCGATAAATTTTGCCGCAGGGGACGACGTAATGTGTGGCGAGATCTCGCTGACGTTCGAGGAGATGTGATATGCGGACGGTTACAAATGATTATCTTGCGCAGGTGCAGTCCTCTGCACGGCAGTTTGATTTTAAGGTCAAGGTATACGGCAATTCCGCCGACGGCGACGAGATACCCCTTGCGGACATCATCAGCATTGATATAGTGCGCTCGATATCCGACCAGTTGCAGATAGGCGCTTGTATGAGCGCAAAGCTAACCTTGCAGACTAAG
Source organism: uncultured Oscillospiraceae bacterium (assembly GCA_934481445.1). Lineage (GTDB taxonomy): Bacteria > Bacillota > Clostridia > Oscillospirales > Ruminococcaceae > CAG-115. Next base: position 941 of record CAKSPC010000019.1, on the reverse strand, counting down.
GCAACAACGCTGTTCGGCGGGCGGCTTAAAAAGGTCGAGGTGTATTGCAGATGCAAGTCCCCTGTGACCGCATGGGAGCAGCTCGGGACGTTTTACGTTGACGAGAGCGTCACAAAAAGCGGCGTTACGGCTGTGACAGCCTACGACAAAACGGCGCGGCTCGACAAAAAAACAAGCTGGATAGATACCGGCAAGGCGCAGGCACCGACATTTCCGTGCAAAATGCAGGCGGTGTTAAATTACCTCTGCGCCCGCGCAGGCATGACGACGGATTTTACCTGCGAGGACATCACGATAACAAACGCCCCCGACGGCTACACCGCACGGGAGCTGATAAGCTATATCGCGGCAAGCCACGGCGCAAACGCTTATGTCGCGCCGAACGAGGTGCTTAAAATCGTACCGTACACGCAGGTAAATAAGACCGTCGGGCACGACCGCTGCTACGCGATGGACATCTCGGGCGGCGATTATACCGTCAAGGGCATACTGTTTGACCGCGGCGGCGATAACAAGATCTATATTGACGGCACCGCCTCCGAGTACGACGCGGACGCGGACGGTATCGTATCGGCGTATAATCCGTTTGCGACGGTAGGCATTGCGGAATACGCGTGGAACAGGCTCGGCGGGCTGAAATATTCGGCGGCGTCGCTGGAAATGCCCGCCGAAAACATCCTCGAGGTCGGCGATGTATTTACGGTAAAGGACGCGGACGGCACCGAGAAAAAGGCGATAGTCATGGAGCAGTCGCTGTCGGTGAGCAGTTCGGGCGGATTTGTCGAGCGGATATCCTGCTCGGCGGAGAGCAAGGCGCAGACGCGCGACGCGAACAATCGGTCGGAAAAAATCGAAAAGACTGTTTACGTTTCCCTCCCCGTAACAAACCCCGCCGCCGTAAATTACGACGCCATCGAGCGCGGCTTGCTGTCGGTAGACTT
>CAKSPC010000018.1 GCA_934481445.1 uncultured Oscillospiraceae bacterium | reverse complement strand
GGTAGAACGACGGTCTCCAAAACCGTATGTCGAGGGTTCAAGTCCTTCTGCCCCTGCCATAAATCCGCTTAGAATGTAGTTCTAGGCGGTTTTTTGTTTTAGTCGCAATTTATTATTGCGTCATTATTTCCGCTTTGGGTCACATTTTTTCGCATAATCTGTCGTCAAAATATATGGATTATTTCAATATAAGTGTACATAGCAATTGCCCCCAAAATCTGACAAGTAGATTTCGGGGGATTACTATTGTCGTGTGCGAAATACGTCAGAATACATCAGACAAAGGCGTCCATTCATCTCCAGCCATATCTTCTGCAAAAACAGTATTATTGATATAGAGCTTGCCGTCTTTCTCGCGAACAAATACCCAGTGGAGATTATGTTTAGCAGCATATTGCTTGAAAGCGTTAAATTTATTTTCTATCTGCCGGTCAATGTTTTTATCCTTACCGTGACTTTCTCCACCCTTTGTTTCAATAACCCACGCAGTTCCGTCTTTTTTCATCACTATGTAATCTGCATAGAATAGCCACTGGTGCTGAATGCCATCAACGTACACTATCGAGAAGTATTGCTGACCCGTATCGCCGTTTTTGTAAACTCATTCAATATCATCTCTGGTTTTGCAATATTGCTCAAAAAGCATTTCAGAGGTGCTTCTGACAACGCTTGTTGCAAAGCCGGAAGTATATTTTTTATAGGCATTAGTCAGATATTAAACTTCTGATTTTACACACGGGTCGTATTTGTAAAAATCCTGTTCCGGAATATGGAACGCGGCTGTCTTTCGCCGGAAACCCTCAACCGTGCAACGGGCGTTGTGCTTGTCGTGCTCGGCGCAGTGGTTATGGGATTTAATATATTTGCAGGATGAGGGGACGCCAGCCATTGCGCGGCTTTTTCATCGGCGCTTCTATTTTTTTAATTTCGGGCGGATGTCCGTCATTCAGTTTGTAGAAAAACATTTAAAATTTTTGTGCAGCATATTGGTTTTCGTATTCTTCTGGTTTTGCTGACGCTGAACATTCATATTTTCACTTTGTGGATATTCGTCCGCGATTTTGCTTATGTGATTTTGTAGATTTATTTTTTTTGATGCCACAACAAATGAAAAAATGCGTGAGCTCCTCCCTATTGATATGCCAAAGCCGCAAAAAATAAAACAAAGCATAAAAATATGCGAAAATAGACTTGAAAAATAATGCGCAGAATGGTATAATAAAGAGGATAATATTTTATAACCGTATTGTAACGAAGAGAAAACGGAAGGAAATCAATATAATGGAAACTAAGTATATCTTTGTCACGGGCGGCGTTGTTTCTGGTCTTGGTAAGGGCATAACAGCCGCTTCGCTGGGCAGACTGCTGAAAATGCGCGGCTACCGTGTTACTATTCAGAAGTTCGACCCATACCTCAATGTCGACCCCGGCACCATGAGCCCCTATCAGCACGGCGAGGTATTCGTAACCGACGACGGCGCGGAAACCGACCTCGACCTCGGCCATTACGAGCGCTTTATCGACGAAAATCTCTCTGTAAACAGCAATGTTACTACAGGTAAGGTTTACTGGACGATACTCAACAAGGAGCGCCGCGGCGACTACCTCGGAGGCACCGTTCAGGTAATCCCCCATGTGACCAACGAGATCAAGGACAGGGTATACCGCGCGGCAAACAGCGGCGCAGAGCCTGTTGACGTAGTTATCACCGAGATCGGCGGTACCGTCGGCGATATCGAATCCACCCCGTTCCTTGAGGCTATCCGTCAGGTAAGCTATGAAAAGGGAAGAGAGAACGTAATGTACATCCACGTTACGCTTCTTCCGTTCATTTCGGGCAGCAACGAGCTCAAGACAAAACCCACCCAGCACAGCGTTAAGGAGCTGCTCTCCATCGGTATCCAGCCGACAGTTCTCGTTCTGAGAAGCGACGCGGAAGTCCCCGTGGAAATGCGCGAAAAGATAGCTTCTTTCTGCAACGTCCGCAAGGAAGATGTAATTCAGAACCTCACTGCTTCGTCGCTGTATGCGGTTCCGCTCATGCTCGAGAACGAGGGTCTTGCGCACTCTGCGTGCCACCATCTCGGCCTTGAGGACAGAAAGCCCGACCTTACCGAGTGGGAGGAAATGGTTCACCGTACAGAGAACGCTAACAAGCCCCTTACGATCGGTCTGGTAGGAAAGTACGTTGCTCTCCCAGACGCGTATATCTCCGTTATGGAGTCTATCCGTCATGCGGGCGCAAACAACGGCTGCAACGTTGATATAAAGCTTATCAATTCCGAGGAGGTAACTCCCGAAACATCCGCAGATCTGCTCGGCGGTCTTGACGGAATATGCGTTCCCGGCGGCTTCGGCGACCGCGGTATCGAGGGTAAGATCGAGGCTGTACGTTTCGCACGCGAGCACAAGATACCCTATTTCGGTCTGTGCCTTGGTATGCAGATGGCGGTTATTGAATTTGCGCGCCACGTTGGCGGCCTTGAGGGCGCTAACTCTGCTGAATTCGGCGACTTCAAGTATAATGTTATCGACATCATGCCCGATCAGAAGGGCGTTGATATGGGCGGAACGATGCGCCTTGGTCTGTACCCCTGCAAGCTTGAGGACGGCACCATCTCCCGCAGCGTTTACGGCGAGGAGCTTGTTTACGAGCGTCATCGCCACCGCTATGAGTTCAACAATGTATACCGCGAGCAGCTTTCGGGCAAGGGACTCAGATTTGCAGGCCTTTCCCCCGACGGAAAGCTTGTCGAGATCGTTGAGCTTCCGAAGGATGTTCACCCGTGGTTCGTGGCGGTTCAGTTCCACCCCGAGTTCAAGTCCAGACCCAACAGACCTCACCCGCTGTTCAACGATTTCATAAAGACAGCGTCCGAGATCCGCGAAGGTAAAAAGTAAGTAAAAACTATATGCGCCCGATGTAAAATGTCGGGCGCTGCGTGTAACGGAGGATAAATATGGGCGGTAATTTTTACGACAACCGTGAGCTTTCGTGGCTCAAGTTCAACGAGCGCGTGCTTGAGGAAGCTTTCGTGGCGGAAACTCCGCTGTTTGAGCGCCTGAGATTTGTGCAGATATTCTGCTCTAACCTTGACGAATTTTTCATGATAAGAGTCGGCAGCCTTACCGACAAGAAGATGTTCGACCCGAAAGACCGCGAAAACAAGACGAACATGACCGCCGCCGAGCAGCTCACCGAAATCGCCGCGCGGGTGAAGAAGCTTATCCCGATGAAGGACGAGGCGTATTCCGAAATAATGAACGGGCTGGCGGCATACGGCGTGGAGCACATCCGCGAGTCGGAGCTGACCCCCGAGGAGGAATCTTTCCTCAAGGCATATTTCACGCGGGAGATACGCCCGCTGCTGTTCACGGGAATCGTTGACAACAAGCACCCCGTGCCGTTCCTGAAGAGCGGGGAAATATATGTCGGCGCTGTGCTGCGCAAAAAGGACGATCCTAACGGGAAGCTTTCTTTCGGGATCCTCCCCGCTTCCGAAAATCTTCCCAGGATGATATTCCTGCCGAGGTCGGGCAGATTTACGCTGTGCGAGGAGCTTATCTGCCGCTATGCTAAGCAGGTGTTCAGCAATTTCGAGATACAGTCCCGCTGTATTTTCCGCGTAACGAGAAACGCGGATATCGCGCTGGACGAGGGATTGTACGACCACGACGTCGATTTCCGCGATATAATGAGCAAGCTGGTGAAGAAGCGCAAAAAATTGCAGCCCGTAAGGCTGGAGTTTCAGGGCGCGCCGTCGCCGGACGCGGTGGCTATCCTCTCCAAAACGCTGGATATCGGCAAGGATTTCATCTTCACGCAGATTATGCCGCTGTCGATGGATTTCATGTCGGTCATCGAGCGCAGGCTGGAAACCATGCAGCCGAAGCCTGCGGAGCTGTTTTTCGTACCGCTGACACCGCAGAGGTCGCCGTTTATCATGCCCGACAAGAGCATTATAGAGCAGGTGAAGCAGCGCGATATCCTGCTCAGTTACCCCTATGAAAACATCAATCAGTTCATAAAGCTGCTGGAGGAAGCAGCGGACAATCCCGAGGTGGTTTCAATAAAGATAACGCTGTACCGTGTTGCGCGGGACAGCAAGATAATCAATGCGCTAATCCGCGCGGCGGAGAACGGCAAGGATGTTCTCGCGCTGGTAGAGCTTCGCGCAAGGTTCGACGAGGAGAACAATATCGGCTGGTCGAAGCAGCTCGAGGATGCGGGCGTTACCGTTATATACGGTCTTGACGAGCTGAAGGTGCATTCCAAGCTGCTGCTGATAACGCTGCGCCGCGGCAACGACGTAAGCTACATAACGCAGGTCGGCACGGGCAACTACAACGAGCGCACGTCCAAGCTGTATACAGACCTTACTCTTATGACCGCGGATCGGGATTTCGGTTCGGATGCTTCCGTGGTGTTCAACGCCCTTGCTGTCGGCGCAACAACGGAGAGCACGAACAAGCTGCTTGTGGCGCCCAAGGGTCTGAAGAGCCGCATTGTGGAGCTTATCGACAACGAGATAACTTACGGCAGGGACGGCTACATCGGCATTAAAATGAACTCGCTGACCGACCGCGATATCATCGAAAAGCTTGCGGAAGCGAGCCGCGCTGGGGTCAGGGTGGAGCTTGTCGTGCGCGGAATATGCTGCCTTGTTGCGGGCGTTAAGGGTGAAACAGAGAATGTCCGCGTGATATCCATTGTCGGGCGTTTCCTTGAGCACAGCAGAATTTACATATTCGGCAGTGGCGACCGCCGCCGTGTTTATATTTCCAGCGCCGACTTTATGACAAGAAATACCGAACGCCGAGTTGAGGTCGCGGCACCTGTGCTTGACACCGTGCTGGCGGACAGAGTTGTGGGGATATTCAACACGATGCTCCGCGACAATGTAAAGGCCCGCGAGCAGGGCAGCGACGGGCTGTACCGTCATGTTGAGCGCGCCGAGGGCGATCAGCCGCTTAATTCGCAGATATACTTCTATCAGCAGGCGTATGCCGCAGCGGAGAATGCGGAGAAGCTCCGCGCCGAGGAAAAGCAGGCGGAGGTTCAGCGCCCGAAAGCAGTCAGGGTGAAGATACGCAGGGTGCGTAAGTGATTTTTTATCACTGCGCGGAGTATTAAAAGGTTTAGCATAAAATCAAAAGGCGCCCCAACGCAGGGGCGCCCTTTTTTATAACATCTTTTCCGCAGGTCTGAATCTGAATGCGACCTCAGCACCAAGCTTTCCGTACCATTTGTCTAGGTGCGTCCAATGAATGAAGCACCTGCCGCAGCCGCGTTTTTTAAGCTCCTCCAGTGCCAGCGACACCATTTTCAGCCCAACTCCCTTTCCGCGGGCGGCGGGAACAGTACCGACGCAGCCTACGCTGCCCGTTCTGACATTTTCGGTGCTGATAACACAGCGCACATCGTCCTCAAATATGCAGAAGCTTACAATCTCATCATTATCGCCGAAACCGCAGAAATGATCCATCCCGTCAAAAAACTGCACCCATTCCTCGTCAACGCTTTCCACTGCCGTGAGAAGCTCGTCCCGCCGTCCCGAAAGGAACCCGAATTCCGCGGGCGCCTGCGGAAGCGGGTCGGAATAATCCGCAAGGTCGATGTACATTTCGCAGTATTCGCCGCCGAGGATGTAGCCATGTTTCGCGAAAAAGCCCGCGCTTTCGGAAACCGCGCCGCATATCAGTTCTCCGCCGATGTGCACGGCAGAATAATCGCGGGCGATATATTCCTCGCACTGCCTTAACAGGGCGCTTCCGACGCCACTGCGCTGTTTCTCGGGGGATACGCAGATAAGCGCTATCTTATCTCCGCTGACAATGGCAAATGCGCCGTCGGCGGTGAATTTCTCCCCATGCGTCAGGGAAGCAAAATCCCCCTCGGATATTTCAAGCGAGGGGAAGCAGCTTCTGAAGATTTCAAATTCGGTCATACAACGCTTACGCTCTCAGCGGCGTATTCAGTGCTAAGCATACCTTCCGACCATTCGGTAAGTTCGACGATTCGCTTATCTGCCTGCGTGTAGCCGTCACGGTAGGACGCCATTATCTTGCCGGTGTCGTGCTCAAATTTGGATATAGCGGGGAGTTCGGGGCGGAAAATGAACGCCTTTCCCTCCTCCTCAAGCTTGTTCATGAGAGCGATGGTCTGCTCGTAGCGTTCCACGCGGGTCATGCAGGCCTCGACAAATGCGGGGTACTGCTTGTACATCGAGTTGATGACGGTACGGAACTTTCTGTAATCCGTCGGCGCTGTGCCCGTGTCGGGCTTCGTGAGGATTATCACCAGCTTGTCGCAGCCCATTTCAAGGGCGTGCTCAATGGGGATGGAGTCGGCAATGCTGCCGTCGAGGTAGTGCTTTCCGTTCATCTCAACGGGCTCGCAGAGCATGGGCACGGAGCAGGTCGCCTTTGCGATGGTAAGCAGGCGGCGCGCGTCGGCGTTCTCGCCGAAATACTCTGCCTCGCCGGTTTCGCAGCAGGTGCAGACATATTCCGTCTGAATTCCGTTGTTGAAATATGTATCAAAATCGAACGGGAACTGCTTGTATGGATATTCGAAAGCCATTTTGTCAAGGTTTATCATTTTGTGGCTTTCGAGGAACTGTTTCAGTCCGTAGTAGCTTTCGGAGCGAGGCGCATTTATCACCCGCGCGGTGCGTCCTTTCTGGCGTGAAACATAGCTCATTGCATTACCGCCGCCCGCGGATACTCCGATAACATAGGGGTAATATATTCCGTTTTCCATAAGGCGGTCAAGAACGCCCGCGGTGAAGATGCCTCTGACGGCACCGCCTTCGAGTATAAGTCCTGCCTTCATGTGCTTATCACCAAACCTTTCCTGTAATTGTTTATATATTCTGCGATATCGCCTATCGTGTTTATGACAGGCTCGCCTGTAAATCGTATGTCGTAGTTGTCCTCAACGCCGACGGCAAAGAGGATCATCTGTATAGAATCCAGCCCCAGATCATCCCGCAGGGAGGTGTTTTCGGTGAACTCGCCGTATTTCACCTCCGGGGCGACGGCGTCGAGTATCACGCGGAGCTCGTGCAGCATTTTTTTCATGGATCAATCTCCTTTTACCGCGAGTTCCGCGAGGGCACGGCGCAGGCGGCGGTATTCTATCCTCAGCCTGTCTGCGGTGAGCGGAGCGCTTCCGTCGGGGTGGAGCGGCTTGCCTGCACGGATGTTTCGGCGGCGCAGCGGGGCGTATTCCGCGTGAGAGTACATCGGTACTATTTCCGCCCCGCTCATTACCGCCAGGAGCACTGCGGCGGCGTCCGCGCCCTTTGTTTCGTCCGGGAAGAGGAGAATGCTCTGCCCGTCTTTAAGGCGTTTGAGCGAACTGTGAAGCCACTCGGTATTTACGCCGCCCTTGGCGGTTATTATGCGCTGCCTGTTTACGGTGTGGAGGATCATGTCAGCGTCATATTCCTCCTGTGTGACGAGCATACAGGTGCTTGCGGGGTCCATCGAGGACAGCGCTGCGACTGCGTCCCACGAGCAGGTTTTATTGAAAACATAGATACGCGCGCGCCCGTCGGATGGGACATCCGCGGCGCTGTCGATGTGAAGCCGCTGACGCCTGCGGGCAATCCTGCCGAACAGGTGCGGGAACGCACCGTTGATTTTTTGCATAGCTCCGCCCCCTTTGTCTGATAATCATATCACACTAAAATTAATTTTTTGTTAACTTCCGACGGGAAAAATAAATTTTTTTGCCCCGCGAGGGCTCTTTTGCTATGCATAGGCGCCAAAAAAGGGGCAAGGGGGAAAATTTTTTTAATATTTCCCCCTACCCCCTTGATTTTTCTGAAAAAAGGTGTATAATATACTTAGCACTCAACACAAGAGAGTGCTAAAATCGTTTAATAAATGTTTGTATATATTTAAGGAGTTGATTTTAATGGAAACAAGGGAATTTAAGGCGGAATCCAAGCGCCTGCTTGAAATGATGATCAATTCGATCTATACTCATAAGGAAATATTCCTGCGTGAGCTTATTTCCAACGCCAGCGACGCAATGGACAAGCTGTATTTCAAGTCGATGAACGAAAACATCGGCATAACCCGTTCTGACCTTGCCATAACCATCGAGGCGGACAAGGACGCGAGAAGGCTCGTTATCTCCGATAACGGTATCGGCATGACCAAGGACGAGCTTGAGAATAACCTCGGCACCATCGCAAAGAGCGGTTCCCTCGCGTTCAAAAACGAGAACGAAAAGACCGAGGATGTAAATATCATCGGTCAGTTCGGCGTGGGCTTCTATTCCGCGTTCATGGTAGCAAAGCGCGTTACCGTTATCTCCAAGGCATACGGCGCAGATAAGGCGTATATGTGGCAGAGCGAGGGCGTTGACGGCTACACTATCTCCGACGCCGACAAGGACGCGAACGGCACGCAGATAACCCTTGAAATCAAGGATAACACCGATGAGGAGAACTACGACGAGTTCCTCGCGCCGTACAAGATAAAGACACTTGTAAAGAAGTATTCCGATTATATCCGTTATCCCATCAGAATGGATGTAGAGCATGAAAAGCTCAAGGAGGGAAGCAAGGACGAGTACGAAAAGTACACCGAAACCGAAACCCTCAATTCCATGATCCCCGTATGGAAGAAATCCAAGAGCGAACTCAAGGACGAGGACTACAACAACTTCTACAAGGAGAAGTTCTACGACTACGAAGATCCGCTGCTCCATATCCACACCAAAACCGAGGGCACCGCGACATACAGCGCGCTGCTGTACATCCCGGCAAAGGCTCCCTACGATTATTATTCAAAGTCGTATGAAAAGGGACTCCAGCTTTATTCGGGCGGAGTTATGATAATGGAGAAGTGCGCGGATCTGCTTCCCGATTATTTCAGCTTTGTAAAGGGTCTTGTGGACAGCGAGGATCTGTCGCTCAACATCTCCCGTGAAATGCTCCAGCACGACAGACAGCTCAAGATAATCGCAAAGAGCCTTGAAAAGGCCATCAAGAACGAGCTGAAGAAACTCTGCAAGAACGACCGCGAGAAATATCAGAAGTTCTTCGACGCATTCGGCACGCAGATAAAGTACGGCATTTACGAAAGCTTCGGCGCCGTAAAGGATGAGCTTCAGGATCTGCTGCTGTTCAAGACCAGCAACGGCGGCGTGACCACGCTCGAGGAATATGTTTCCCGCATGAAGGAGGATCAGAAATACATCTACTTCGCAAGCGGAAGCAGCGTTTCCCGTATCGAAAGCCTGCCGCAGACCGAGCTTGTCAAGGACAAGGGCTATGAGATACTTTACTTCACCGACCATGTTGACGAGTTCTGCGTACAGATGATGCACGACTACAACGGCAAGGAATACAAGTCCGTATCCTCCGATGATCTCGGCCTTGAAACCGAGGCAGAAAAGGAAGAGATAAAGAAGGCTGAAGAGGACAACAAGGCGCTGTTCGACTTCATGACCGAAAAGCTCGGCGGCAAGGTTAAGGCTGTAAAGCTTTCGCAGAGATTGAAGAACCACCCCGTATGCATCACCAGCGAGGGTATGCTGTCCGTCGAGATGGAGAAAGTTTTGTCCGCAATGCCCGACAGCAAGGGCGCAAAGGCTGAAAAGGTGCTTGAGATAAACCCGAACCACCCCATCTTCGGCAAGCTGAAAGCCCTTTTTGAGAGTGACAAGGACAAGGCTGCGGAGTACGCCGATATACTCTATGATCAGGCTCTGCTGATCGAGGGTATGCCCATAGATGATCCGGTAGGATTCACAACAAAGCTGTGCAATATCATGGCTGAATAAATTCCATAATTATTTCCCCCTCGGGCGGCCGGGGGGGAATTTTTTGTTCTGGGGACAGCGACAGGACGGATATGCTATAGTTTTTTGATCTCGGTGCAGAAGTTTTGGACATCTTGCGGATAATGTGAGAAAATGCTTGACTTTGTGGTCATTGATATTTATAATATTAAAGGACATTGTTCCGAAAATCATACGAGAGGAAATAATATGAAAAATAAAATTATAATTGCGGCTGTACTTGCTGCTGCGCTTTCCCTTACAGCGTGCGGAAAAAAGCCGACCGAATCTTCCGTTTCTTCCGCAGATACGACGTCTTATGAATCCATCGTGGCAGCCGATTCCGAATCGGAATCCGAAGATGGATCAGAGGTTGAATCCGAAATCACGTCCGAATCCGAAGCAGAGTCTGCTGTTGAATCTGTGGTCGAGTCCGAAACATCCTCCGAGCCCGAGCAGGCAGAGGAGCCCGAGGATTCTTCCATCGACCCGAGCACTGTTCCCGAAACTTCCATCGGGGATTTCAAAATCGAACTTTCTATGGACGAGGACTGCTACAGAATAGTAACATACCTCGGAAACGAAGAGGTCGTAAAAATTCCCTCGTCCGCAAACGGGCTGCCTGTGACCGGAGTTGTTTTTGACGCATTTAAAGACAACACATCTGTAAAGACCGTGATAATCCCCGAAACGTTCGATTTTATTTCGACAAACGTATTTGCAGGCTGTACTAATTTGGAGAATATATTTATCCTCAGCAGCAATGTTGAAATACTGAGCGGCGCTTTCGACGACTGCGGCGCGACAGTCACCTATAACGGCAGGGAATACACCTCCGCTGATTTCAGCGAGATATACTCGGGCTGATAAATATATTTTTGCATAAATGCTTCCCCTCGGATAGCCGAGGGGAAATTTTTTTTGCGCCGATGTAACCAAATCAGATCTATTTTGTCATATAAAGTGAAAGGAAAAATATCTACGGAGGTGTATTTATGAAAAGAATTCCTGAATTATCATTTTCCCTGCTGCTTGCGGCGGCAATGTTAACAGGCTGCTCGTCCGGGGACATAAACCTTGTTTCTGATATCAGTTCCGAAGAGCAAAGCGAGCTCGTGTCCGATAAAACATCCGAAGAGGAAAGCTCATCCGATGTCGAAAGTACATCCGAGGCTGAAAGCACATCGGATGATGAAAGTTCATCCGGCGCGGAAAGCTTTGATACTGCCGAAAATCCCGAATATCTTGAGAACGACGGCGGAAATTTAAAATACAATTCCGGAAATTTTGAAATATACGATAAATATTTCAGAGCGCTGTGGCTCAGCGACGATGATTTTGGCGACCGCGATTTTAGGTATTCGGGCAGCTACGGTAAACTTATAAACCAGCGCCCCTTAGGCTATTCCGTGCTGGGAAGCTATGTTTGTATGCATTTTATAGAGGGCGGCGCGGGAAATATCTATATGATAGACCGAAACGACCCCGATGTGATGTATTACTACGAGGATCTCGGTGTTGAGCCTGTCGCCGTAAGCGACTACACCCGCATTTACAAAAAGGACTCCACCGAGGAGGACGGCACGCTCGGTTATTTCGGTATACAGAAGCTGAATTTTGTCGACAACATACCAAGTGAATTCCTTTCGGGCGCGGTTATCTCCACCGACGACGGGCAGGATTGGATAGTCATGGAGAAAATGACCGTTGCCGAACAGGCGGACGATCATATCATCCTCAACGCAGAGTGCTGCAAGGATGGCCTGCACCCGTTTGATGTAGGCTATGACGAGGTGATAGAGCCTGTCATGATAACCTACACCATTGATTGGTCGGGAACAATATGTGAAGTCAAGGACGTTCACTACACCGAATGAAAAAATGCCCCCTCGGATAGCCGAGGGGGCAAATATTATTTAAACATAATTTCCGCAGTGCGTAAGTTCGATCATGCAGACATCCTCCGCAGTGATGACGACCTCCGCGCCGCCGAGGGTCCGCGCCCTCTTAGACACCGCCACGGTGACGGGTCTGTCGGGGAGAACATCGAACCAGTTGTCGGACAGGTCGAGAACATACTTATCGTGCGTCAGCGCGCAGGCGTGCATGAAGCTTTCCGTCTGCACCGTAAGCAGGAACGCGTCCTCGGTTTCCTCCAGCGAGAAGGAAGCGGGGCAGTCGCGGAAGGCAAACTCCCTCGGGCGGACGAAAAACTCCGTTCCGCGGCAGATCTCATCATCCTCCGAAACCACGGAGAATTCCACAAACCGCGAGCGCTTTTCCCACATATCCGTGATGTATTCCGAAAGATCCAGCGTGAGTATATCCTCCGCGCAGAAAGGAGCGGCGGTGAAATTGTGCTCTCCCTCGAAAATTTTCTCGCCGTTTTCGCCGCGCAGCGCGAATTTAAGCACGCAGGGGAGCGGCTCGGAAAGCTCGGAGGATACGTTGAAGCGCACCTTTTCCGCGCCGTCCGCGGCGCAGCTTACCAGAAGCGGCGCGAAGAACCTCCGCGCGTAATAATGCAGACCTTTCTTGTTTCCGAAATAGTCTATCGACGACCAGGAAATCATCGGCGCGCAGTCGTTCACCTGCCAGTACAGCGCGCCCATGCTTATCCCGCGGTGTCGGCGCAGGTGCTCGACATCATACTTTATGCACTCCGCCTGAACCAGCTGCGAGGCGTATATCATGCCCTTTATAGTTTTCGGGATGAGGGTCATCTGCGCCATGTAGAACATCAGCTTTTCGTTGCCAAGTTCGCACTTCTGGTGAGCCTGCATAACGTTGGAGCATATGTTCGGGTCGTCCTCCTCGCTGAAATAGCGAACGGTCTTGTAGTCGGGCAGGCTTTCGAATCCGAATTCCGAGCAGAAGCGGTGGGTGTACTTTCTGAATTCTTCGATGGGCTTGAAGCTGTGCCAAACCGACCAGAAGTGGCTGTCACCGAGATGGGTGGTGGAGCTGTTTGTAAAGCAGCGGCTGTTTTCGTATATTCCGCCGCCGGTGCTGGGGGAACTGGGCCAGTAGGGGACGTCGCTGCGGCAGTCGTCTATCGCGGAGGGGATTATTCCCGCGGAATGCGACAGCGTGCCGCCGTTTTTAACTGCGGCGAGGATATTCTCGAGGAAATCGCGCTCGGCGCCGGTGTCCTCGCTGCCGAATATTTTGCGGTAGCATTCCTTTGCGGCGGGGTCGTCGGGCACGCCCCAGCCCTCCCACATGGATTCTATCTCGTTGTTTCCGCACCACAGCGCAAGGCAGGCGTGGTTTTTAAATCGCAGGATATTGTCGCAGGCTTCGCGGTATATGCCGTCAAGCTGTTTTTCGTTGAAATCATACGCGGCGCAGGCAAACATGAAATCCTGCCAAACCAGCAGACCCATCTGATCGCACAGTTCGTAGAAGCTGTCCTCGGGGTAATACCCGCCGCCCCATACTCTTACCATGTTGAAGTTTGCATCCCGCATGGCGGCAAGCAGGTGAGCGGTTTTCTGCGGCGTTACATCCGCGATGATGTTATCCTGCGGGATGTAGTTTGCACCACGGGCGAAAATTTTTCTGCCGTTTACCTCAAAGCAGAATTCCCGTCCGCCGTCGGGCTGTTTTTCGCGGGAAAGGCGTATTTTCCGCAGGCCCATCATAAATTCGCAGCGGCGGCCTGCGGAGGTGGATATCCCCACGCTGTACAGCGGCTGCGCGCCGTAGCCCGCAGGCTGCCAGAGGGCGGGGTTGGTTATCTCGAAAACGGCGGGTCTGCCGACGGTGGTTTCGATAGCGACGCCCTCGAGGGTGACGGACGCGGGGCATTCGTTTTCTATCCGCTTGCCCGTCAGCAGGGAATAAAGCACAGGTGTTATCTCCACAATTGCGGAGGAAAAGTCCTCGGCAAATGTCTGCTTCACATCGGCGTGAAGCTCGAATTCATCGCGGCGGAGCTCAACGGAGCCGTATATTCCCATATCAGGAATGACCGCGCCCCAGTCCCAGCCGTACATATAATGCGGCTTGCGGATATGCTGATACCCCGGTACGGTGGAAGTCACGCCGTAAAGCGGGCGCTTTTCCGCGGCGGACTGCGCAAGCTCCATCGGGGAGCTTATGCATACTTCAAGCAGGTTGTCCGTAGGTTTGAGAAGCCCCTGCGGAAGCTTGTACGCCCATGTGCGGTGCATATTGTCGGCGGTGCCTATGCTTTTTCCGTTGAGGTATATTTCCGCGCAGGTGTCCACGCTTTTCAGAATGAGTATACTGTCGTTAATATCCTCCGCGTCGAAAACGGTCCTGAATGTGCAGCTTTCCTGCATAAGCTCAGCGGCGGCGTACTGGTTTTCTCCGACGGAATAGTCGTCTATCCCGAATGCGGGGGCTATTGTTTTCAGGCAGGACACGGGCAGTTTTCCGCAGGGATATTCTGCGCCCGCGAATGAAAGCGTCCATTCTGTATTGATTATCATGGCGTTACTCCTTTATTCCTTTGAAATCCTCGAGGCTGTTTATGTACATATCCGAATACGCGGCGGTGTCGCCCTCGGCGGAGGTGGTGGGGTCGTATACTCCCACAACATAAAACCCCGCTTTCTTGGCGGTGCGGGCGCAGTATTCCGAATCCTCGAAAACGGCGCACTCGCTTATTTCTGCGCCGAAGCGCTGTGCCGACTGCAGGTAGATATCGGGATGCTCCTTAAAAACTCCTATCTCGTGGCAGTCAATGTAGAAATCCATGTAGTCCATCAGCCCTGTTTTGTCGAGAAAGGGCTGCGCAACGTCACGGGCGGTGGCGCTGGCAATGCAGCAGCGTATTCCCGCGGCGCGGGCGTTTTTGAGGAGCTTTCTTGCTCCTGCGCGCAGTTCGATTTCGTCGCGGTATCGATGACGCATATTGTCGTAGGCTATCTGCATGGCGGCGGGGTCGCGGTAGTTGGGGATATGCGCGGTTTCCGCCCGCCAGAAACCCATGCTGTGGCAGAGGGTGCCGTCCATATCAAAAATGTAATATTTTATCATATAAACTTCCTTTGTTTGTCGCAAAATGCGATTGTCTTATTTTGCAACAATTTTTCACACTGTATACGCCTTCTGTGTATTATTTTTTTGAAAAAGACACAGCGGTTTCACAAATTTTTCACACGGTGGGGATATAATGAGGGCACAAAACGACAGGAGGTATATCGTTATGGATCTTACGATAAACACAACAGCGGCACAGGTAAAGCTTTCGGGGGTAGGCGCCGCGGAGCACTCTGCAAAGGCGGAAAAGGCTGCATCCCAGGATGAAGCTGTCATCCAGGCAGACACAACTGCCGTACAGACCCGCAAGTTTGATACGGTTGAGTTAAGCAATGAGGCAGAGCAGTATCTGACGGAGGACACGACCACTGACGATACGGGGGTAAATATCCTCGAGGAATACACATCCGAGAGCACCTCGGACAGCTCCGACAGTTCGGACAGCCCTGACGAGCTGTACACCTACACGGATGACGAACTGGCGGATCTTCTCCGCGACGGAGAAATCACACAGACGCAGTACAACACCGAAATGGCGAAGCGGACGACGTCCGAAGAATAATGAATATGCCCCCTTCCCCGAAGGGGGATTTTTTTGTGTCTAGATCGGCGCCCATGCTTGGCGAAAGTGCCTTTACTATATTGTATCATATCGGCGGGCGGTTGTAAAGCCGCTTTTTTCGTATAAAACGTGTATTTTCGGATAATTGCCCCCGTTATCTATTGACAAACGCCCGCGGCGGTGATATACTGTATATATCATATATAAACACTACTGCCGAAAGGATTGCGGAAATGGTCAAGATACGAAATCTATGTAAAAAGTACGGAAAATTCCCCGTGCTTCGCGGACTCAGCATGGATATTAACGACGGAGACGTCTACGGCTTCCTCGGCCGCAACGGCTGCGGAAAAACAACTACCATGAACATCATAGCCGATATCATCCCCAAGGACAGCGGCGAGATCGTCCTCGGTGACGGCAAGCCAATAACCATCGGATATCTACCCGAAAGCCCCATGATATACGGTTATATGACCGCAAGGGAGTATCTCGAGTATATCGCGGCGTGCTGCAAATACAGCGGAGATATCAATACCCGCGTTAACGAGGTACTGGACATCGTGGGGCTTATGCCGGCGGCGGACAGACGCTCGAAAGGCTTCTCCCGCGGAATGACCCAGCGGCTCGGCATGGGCGCGGCTATCATCGGAAAACCCGACCTGCTCATATTCGACGAGCCGACCTCAGCCCTTGACCCGCAGGGACGCGCGGAAGTTATCCATATAATAAACAGACTTAAATCAATGGGCTGCACCATTGTGCTCTCCACCCACATACTTTCCGATGTTGAGCGCGTTGCCAACCGTATCGGAATAATGAACGGCGGCGTGCTCGCCGAGGAGGGAAGTCTGCGGGAACTTCTGCGGAAGCACGGCGGCGACGTTATCTCCCTTTCGGTGCGCGGACTTACGCAGGAGCAGAAAATAAAGCTGCTCTCCGTGGATTTCGCAAGGGCGGAGCTTAACGACGAGGGCGTTTTCCGCTTCGGGTCGGATAACGCGGAAGAAACCGCAGGGCGGCTTATCCGCCTGATGGCGGACGAAGGTATCATTGCGGAAAAATTCGAGATAGGCACTGCGACCCTTGAAGAGGTTTTCGGAAAGGTGGTGGGATGAAATGCAGCTTAAATACAGCTTCAAAAAGGAATGGCTCCATTTTTCAAGGACATTCCGTATTTTCGGCATGATCCTGGCGATATTTTCGTTTGCAATTGCAGACCCGCTTATGTACCGCGCCCTCGGCGCAATTATGGATATGGCGGCAAGCGGTGGTATGGACGCCATCACGGGTGTGGCGGCTGTCGGTGTGCAGGCGGGCGGCGCGGATGTGCTGGGCGAGATTTCGAGCCTGTATAACGACGCAGGGCTGATCTTCGGCGTTACCATGGCGGAGTTCTGCTCAACATCAACGCTGATAATAATGCTTATACTGATGGCTGCGGCGGGCGGCGAGCAGAAAAAACGTGCGACCGTTATCCCCGCGTGCAGCGGCCTGGAGCATTTCAATTACCTGTTCCCGAAGTTCATTGTTTACCCGCTTTCGGTTTTCGCGGTGACATTTGTGTCCTGCATTTGCGCGGGTGTACTGTGCAATGCGCTGTTTACGGTGAATATTGTCGGATGGGATATGGTAGTGCTGGCGGCGGCACTGTGCTCGGTATATATGGCGTTCATCACGGCGGTTTATCTGTCGATAGGACTGTGCACCGGCAGACCCGGCATTGTTACGGTGTTTATGTATATCGGAACTATGCTGGTGCAGATAATTCTTTCGGGACTGGATCTTGAGAAGTTCAATCCGTTTACGTTGAGAAGCCTTGTTTCGGGCGGGATGTTCTCGGATGATTTCGTGCTGACGGATGAGATGATGAGTATTACCGTGGGAACGGTGCTGGCGATAGCTGTTTCGGTGCTGATGTTCCTGTTGTGCCTTGCAGTGCAGAAGGCTAAGGCGATAAATAATCGTGAGGACAGACCCGAGTTTTGAGCGGGTGGATATGGCGTCAACATTTCGTCTTTATGGCGCCCATACACGCGGTCAAGGGGTGATCTCCCCATAGGGGAGGTGTCGCGAAGCGACAGAGGGGGTTGACCGACAGACCGCACCCCTTGCGGGGGCTGGGGCAGCGCCCCAGTCGCTGTCCGCAGACAGCGAAATTCCCCTCACATATGTAGTTATGAAAACGCTGCGGTAAAGCGAGTACAGATTAAGCCTAGTTTAAACGACAAAAAAGCGCTAAAGGGGGTTCAAGGGGGGAAAACAAGAGTTTTCCCCCCTTTGCTGCATTAAAAATCTCCTAACACACTTCCTAAAAAACAGCCCGGTGGGCTGTTTTTTACGCGTGTTCTGTTAAAAAATCCAAACGACAACAAAATTCAAAATACTGTGTGAGAAAACAAGAATTACCCCTAACATCTTGCCACGCCCCGTACTCTGCGCATAAATTTCAAAATTTTTTCGGCAGACCGAAACAGCCCACGGAATTGTTTCTTATGCACTAAATCACGACACACGAAAATAATTAAAAAACCCGTAAAATCCCCCTTGACAAACCCGCAAAGATGTGTTATAATACCAATGTTGCTGTAAAGCGTTTTTGCATTACACCACCGACAGAAAAGGCGGTCTTATGGAACACGGCATTGATTTTGTGATACTGCTCGACATATACGGCGAGCTGCTTTCAAAGGGACAGCGCGACGCGCTGAGCATGAGATACAACGAGGATCTCTCCCTTTCGGAAATAGCCGCGGAGAGCGGCGGCGTCACACGGCAGAGCGTTGTAAGTTCCATAAAAAAAGGTGAACAGCGCCTGCTGGAGCTTGAGGACTGCCTAGGCTTTGCGAAAAGGCTCCGCAGCCTTTCGGGAAAGCTTGAAAATTCAAAAACCATTCTCGCGGAACTTTCCGCGGATTATAATAAGAATATGCGCGACGAAAGGTTCGCGCGGCTCGGCTCGCTCCTATCCGATATCGGGCGGGAGTTGTGATGAAACGGCGGTGAGTTTATGGCGTTCGAGGGTCTGTCCTCAAAACTGAATAACGTTTTCGGAAAACTCAAAGGTCACGGAAAGCTGACCGAAAAGGACATCAAGGACGCGATGCGCGAAGTGCGCATGGCTCTGCTGGACGCGGACGTTAACTACAAGGTCGCAAAGGACTTCGTTAACAAGGTAAGCGAGAAGGCGGTCGGTTCGCAGGTAATGGAGAGCCTCACTCCTGCGCAGCAGGTCATCGACATAGTTCATCAGGAACTTATCGCGCTGATGGGCAACACCACCGCGAAGCTCGATTTCCCCTCAAAGCCCCCCTGCGTCATCATGATGTGCGGCCTTCAGGGTGCAGGTAAGACGACGCACTGCGCGAAGCTTGCCGCATACCTCAAGAAGCAGAACCGCAGACCGCTGCTGGTTGCCTGCGACGTTTACCGTCCCGCTGCGATAGAGCAGTTGAAGATAGTAGGCGAAAAGGCGGGCGCGCACGTTTTCGAGATGGGTCAGGACGACCCCGTGAAAATAGCCAAGGCGGGCGTTAGGTACGCAAAGGATAACGGCTTCGATGTCGTTATGCTGGATACCGCGGGCAGACTTCACATCGACGAAACGCTGATGGACGAGTTGAAGAATATCAAGGCGGAAACAGAGCCGAACGAGATACTCCTCGTTGTTGACTCTATGACGGGTCAGGACGCGGTAAATGTTGCCGAAAGCTTTAACGAAGCGCTGGATATCACCGGCGTTATCCTCACCAAACTCGACGGCGACACAAGAGGCGGCGCGGCGCTGACTGTCCTCGCGGTTACCGGCAAGCCTGTAAAGTTCGCGGGCATAGGCGAGAAGATAGACGATATCGAGCCGTTCCACCCCGACAGAATGGCAAGCCGCATTTTAGGCATGGGCGATGTGCTCACTCTTATCGACAAGGCCAAGACGGCCATCGACGAAAAGGCTGCGCAGAAAACCATGCAGAAGATGCAGGAAAATAAATTCGACCTCAACGATCTGTATGCACAGTTCGAGCAGATCGAAAAGATGGGCAGCATCCATTCCATCATCAATATGATCCCCGGCATAGCGGGCAAGGTCAAGGAAGAGGACATCGACGACAAGAAGATGCCGCGTACCAAGGCGATAATCTCCTCAATGACACCGAAGGAGCGCGAGAAACCCTCCATCATCGACGCCAAGCGTAAGCGCAGAATAGCTGCGGGAAGCGGAATGCGCGTTGAGGATGTAAATCAGTTGCTTCGACAGTTCGAACAGATGCAGAAGATGATGAAACAGATGGGGCTTGGCGGAAAGGGAAAGGGCAGGAAAATGCGCATTCCCATGAACATGATGAAGCAGATGGGCAACATGGGCGGTCCCGGCGGCTTCCCGATGTAACAGGGGGCTGTATGGCAATCTTAATTGGCATTTTAAGTGCACTGCTGGGTATCTTCAGCATACTGATGAGCATTCGTGACTGTGAATGGTTCATAGTTCCGAAAAGGCGCAGAATGCGATGGTTTTACGATCTTGTTGGCAGAAAAGGCATGAGGATATACTATATTGTTCTCGGTATAGTTATGATTGTTGTGGGACTTGGCGTTGCCCTGAATATACTCGAATAATGTCATCATTGCGGGCAACCGCATTGTATATTGCCATCCAATTTACTTCTTGCGGGATTGGATTTAAGGAAACAGCGATTTCAAACGACGGCCGACGCCTTGCAAAGGTTGAACAGCACAGACGAATGCTGCATCAGCTGTTGATCGGACTTTGTTGTTCTAATATCCCGGAAGTTTTTGGAGGCAATGATAAACAGCCTGAAAGGGCGCGAACTGATATGATTTCACTGTGTAATACACATGAATATATCAAGACTGAAAGGAGAAAAATAAAATGGCAGTAAAGATCAGACTTCGCAGAATGGGCGCAAAGAAGGCTCCCTTCTACCGTGTAGTTGTCGCTGATTCCCGTTTCCCCAGAGACGGTCGTTTCATCGAGGAGCTCGGTTACTATGATCCCACCAAGGAGCCCGCTGTTATCAACATTGATAAGGAAAAGGCAGAAGCATGGATCAAGAACGGCGCACAGCCTACCGACACTGTAAAGAGACTTCTCGCTAAGTAATTTTACGTCGGTCTTTTTATGAATGCGGGCGGCATGGACGCCGCACAGCCAAGTGCAGCCCGTTGAGAGATAAGGCACACGGTTCGTGTGCATAACCCCGAGGAGGGATATATATGATGAAAGAGCTTCTTATCACCTTAGCGACCGCTCTTGTCGAGGACAAGACCGCGGTTCAGGTGACCGCCGACGAGCCCGATGAAGAGGGCGTTATAGTTTATCACCTTCACGTTGCTCCCGATGATATGGGACGCGTTATCGGAAAGCAGGGCAGAATTGCCAAGGCTATCCGCACGGTGATGCGTGCAGGCGCGGTCAGAGCCGACGAGAAGATATCCGTCGAGATCGACTGATTTCCGACAGGCCGACATCACGTCACCGCCGGTTCGGAAACGGATTCGTTTCTGTGCGGTGCCACCCAAGATCAGCGACAGCGGCGCGTTTTGTGCCGCTGTTTTTATTTAAGGAGGTTTTCATGGCTGTAAAGGAAAACGAAGACAAGGAAATTGTAAAGATGATACGCGAGGGCTTGAAGCGCACGGGAGGATACTGTCCCTGCCGCCGCGAGCGCACGCCCGAGAACAAGTGCATGTGCGAGGAGTTTAAAAAGCAGATCGCAGATCCCGATTTCGAGGGGTACTGCCATTGTATGCTTTATTATAAGAGTAAGGATTGAATTGCGGTATTTGGTGTATTTTCTCCAACAGCCCACCGGGCAGTTGGATTTGAATTTAAGGCAATACCGCATTATTTATTGTCGTGCGGTTGCGCAGCCAGATTTGCCAATATTGCGCTTCGCTTATTGTCAAAAACCGATTTCTGTCAGAAAGTACGATGAGGAGTTGTTGACGGAAGCGATAGCATATTCAAGTCGACAACCGGCGATGCAATGCCGGTCTGTCGACTTGTTTGGCATAGCAATTCACCTATGCTTAACTGCAATAGGGTCCTATATTGTGCCAAACTAACCCCTCTGTTGCTTCGTGACATGCTATATTATAATATCAGGGGCAACACAAAAAGTAGACCTGTACAAACTTTCGTGTAAAATGTAATTACCACAAAACAAAACGCGTGTATTGGTGGCACAAAGACGAAATGTTGACCGAAAACCGATTTGCGCAAAGACGTACGCTCCGCCTGTTTCCCGACCGACAAACAGAAAAAGTCCCCCGAAACTCGGGGGACTTTTCATCAGATTCCATGCTCCCAATGCGCCAGAGTGATCGTTTCAAATCCCTTCGGCGACAATATCGGCTTCGATATCCTTGCCATCGTTTTCGCACTCAACGCGCGATTTTCCGCGAACTCCGTGCCCGCTTTCGTTATATCTGCAAGGTATCCCTCCCGCTGGCGCTTTGCCTTTTCCGCAATGAAAAGCTCGCCCTCGGGACACAATATCGCCGTATAATGCCCGTCGCCGCAGATAAGATCATACTCCTTCAGCAGCGCAGGATACATCGGCTTTGCGTCAACATAGCCGCAGGTAGTGATAACGACCAGCCGCTTTTCATGCATACTCTCGTCCCTTAACTCGTGGAACGACGCGTTCTTATCCTCCACCAGATTGCCCATATACGGAAGCATGAACGGCAGGCAGCGATCCGTCATTGCCTTTAACTGCGACGGCATTCCGAAGAAATACAGCGGGAACGACTCGATTATGATATCCGCAGCCTGTATCTTCCCGTAGATCTCCTGCATATCGTCCTGTATAACACAGTGTCCCTGCGTCTTGCTCCAGCAGGAAAAACATCCTACACAGGGCTTGATATTCTTGCGGTAGATGTTTACATACTCCACCTCGGTGTTCTCGGGAAATCCCCTGAGGAACGCCTTTGTTATGTTCAGCGTGTTGCTGCGGTCAGCCTTGGGGCTTCCGTTCAGAACAAGAACTTTCATATATTCTCCTCGTCTGCGGCAGTTTTCTCCGCCGCCGTGTCAATGCAATAATAATATTTCGCGCCGCAGCAGTTTATAATGCCCTCGCGGAAATTCTCACCGGAAAGATCCGTGCCGCCGATGTGGTCGAGGATATCCTCGCCGATGCGCTTTGCGTGCGCCTCGCGGCGGGTCCATGCGGTGAAAAATTCCCCGCGCTTGTCCTCGGCATAATAGAACGCCGCAAGCTCCTCCTCGGTCATGAACGCCATGGCGAGCTCTGACATTTTTTCGTTGGAATAATCCCGTTCCCGCTGGACGTCCGCGCCGACAGCGCCCTTTGTAACCCCCGTGCCCGTCGCTATCGCGCAGAATGCGCAGCCGTCGCTGTGGGAAAGGCTGATGTCAAGCTCCGCTCCCTCGGCATAGGGTCTTCCCTTTTCCGTGCGGAGAAGCTTCACCGCGCTGCGGTCTATCCTGCGGGACTGCACCATGCTGTCCAGCAGCAGAAACGCGCAGGCGCTCTCCTCAAACGCCGCGCCGCTCTTTGCGAAAAGCTCGTCAAAATATGCGCTTTCGGGGGCGTAGCATTTCGAAGCGGATTCGACCCGTTCCCGCAGACCCTCGCCGCCCGTGACTATGCAGGCGGAAAAATCTATCCTGATATCACTCATATACTGTGCTCTTATCTATCGCCGTGAAGAGCATGCTGCCCTTCGCCCTTGTTTTTCCGTCCACGGAGATGATCGCGGAAAATTCGTACGCCGCGGCGCTCGCGAGGGTGCATTTAACCTCTATCTCCAGCTTATCCCCAGGGATAACGGGCTTGAGGAACTTAAAGTCCTTGACTTTCAGTAATACATACAGCTTGTCCGCGTCGGAAGCCGCGTTTTCGGGAGCGATCACAAGGCTGCAGAGCTGTGCGGCGCTCTCGATGATAAGCACGCCGGGCATTATCGGCGCGTCGGGGAAGTGCCCCATGAAATACGGCTCGTTCACCGAAACGCACTTTATTCCCTTTGCGGAAACGTTAGGCTCCAGCTCAACAACGCGCTCTATCATCTGAAAGGGCGGGCGCTGTTTTATTCTTTCGTTTATTTCGACAATATTCATCACAGGCTCAGACCTCCGTCAAGAACTATGACCTGTCCCGTCATATACGCGAATGCGTCGGAGCAGAGCGAAGCGACAACGTTCGCAACGTCCCCTGCGGTGCCGAATTTGTGCATGGGCACAGCCTTGAGGTACTCCTCTTTCTTATCCTCGGGTATGGCGTCTATCATTTCGGTTTCGATGAAGCCCGGGGCTACTGCGTTGACGGTAATCCCGCGGGGAGCAAGCTCCTTTGCAAGGGTGGCGGTCATGGAGTTCACCGCACCCTTTGTTGCGGAATACACGCCCTGTCCCTCCACGGCAAGCACGGAGCTTACGGAAGATATGTTGATTATCTTGCCCTGCTTCTTGCTCATCATCTTGAGAGCCGCCTGCTGTGCGCAGTGGAAGTAACCCTTGATGTTGATGTCAAGGCTTCTCGAAAGCGAATCCTCGTTTATCATCAGCAGGTATGCGTCGTCCACAACGCCCGCGTTGTTTACCAGCACATCCAGCCTTCCGAAAGCCTTGTGCACTTCGCGGAACATATTCTGCACCGTCTTGAGGTCTGCTGTGTCCGCCTTTACGGCGATTGCGCGTCTGCCGAGGGCTTCTATCGCGGAAACGACCTCCTGCGCCTTTGCTTCGTTGCTGTTGAAATTAACCGCGATGTCATAGCCGCATTCCGCCAGCTTCATCGCGCAGGCTCTGCCTATTCCCCGGGAAGCGCCCGTTACCAGCGCGACTTTTGTTTCGTTATCCAATTTTTCCTCCTGTTTTGAGAAAGGGCGGAGAAATCGCTCTCCCCGCCCGATGTATCAATCAAACTTTCCTGAGTACGGCCGCCGAATAGGAGCCGCCTGCGCCGAATGCCGCCGCGAGGATATACTTGTATCCCTTTGTATCCACGGTGATGTTTTCAACGCCGCCTGCGGTTATCTTATGCGCGGGGAGGACTGCGTCCGTTCCGCCCGAAAGAATTTCCGCCGCATACGCCGCCTGCATCGTGCTTGCCGCCGCGCGGGCTTCGCCCATGGTGTCCTTAACGCAGAACACGGGTATCTCGCCGAATACGTCGCGGTAAACGGAAAGCTCAAGCGCGTCGACCGCCTTGTGTCCGTCTGCAAAGCCGCAGACAGCGTCTATGTCCTTTGCGGAAATTCCCGCCGCTTCGCAGGCCTCGAGGACAGCCTTTTTCAGTGCCTCATCCGAGCCTGTAACCTTGCCGAAATCAACGGACTTGTGCGCGTTTGCACAGCCCGCGAGCTCTGCATACTTCTTCGCGCCGCGCTTTGCCGCGCTGTTCTCTGTTTCGAGGATAAGGGAAACGGAGCCCTCGCCGAGTGTGAAGCCGTCCTTATTGAGGGAGTAGGGCTTCGCGTCGCTCAGCAGGCCGAGCTTATTATAAAGGTATTCGGTGGTGTCGGTGTTTTCGTCCGTGCCGGAAGCTACCATGATGCTCTCGTCGCCGTTGCGGAGGACGTCCGCCGCATAGCATACGCTCTGAAGTCCCGCCTGAATGCCGTTGGCGTCGGTGACATTATAACCCTTTATTCCCGCAAAAATGCTGAAATATCCGCCCGCCGCATTGTAAACGGTGTTCGGGAAGGAGAACGCGCTGCCCGAAGCCGTGCCGTTCTCAATAACGTTCTTCTGGAAGCCGACTATCTCGGTCATGGGACCATCAGATGTGCCGACAACGATACCGATGTCATTCTCGTTGCTCTCGTCGATGGTTATGCCCGCGTCGGAGAGCGCTCTCATGCCGCTGATGAGCTGGAGCTGCGAGAATCTGTCAAGCTTGCGGTAGAACGCCATCTTTATTCCGTGCGCCTTGTAGTCGTCGGAAGTTATCTCCGCACGCAGGCCGCCCTTTTCGTCTGCGGTTGCGCCGACTACCTTGCCGATACCGGTAACGTAGATCTTCTGCTTGTTGGTGCGGTCGGGTATATCGTGGCTGTTCTTGCTGAAAACTATGCTGGCGTTGTTGCCGCCGAATGCAAAGGAGTTGGAAGCCGCATAGCTTACGTTCTTTTCGTGCTTGTTGTTGGGAACAAAGTCGATGTCCCCTGCCTTTTCCGTGAGCTTTTCAAGGTCCTCGTCGGTGTATCCGATGGTGGGGGGAACGGTGTCCTCGCACACTGCCTTTACGGTGAGAACGGCTTCGATGGAGCCCGCCGCGCCGAGGCAGTGACCCGTCATGGATTTTGTGGAGCTTACGGAAAGATTGCTGCTGCCGTCGAAGATGGTGTGGAGGGAGAGGAACTCCGCCTCGTCGTTCTTCGCGGTGCCTGTGCCGTGGGCGTTGATGTAGTCGATGTCGTTCGCGTCAAGACCCGAATTTGCGATGGCGCGGCGTATCGCGGACATCTGTCCCTGTCCGTCGGGACGGGGAGCGGTGATGTGGTGCGCGTCGGAACTTACGCCCGAGCCGAGTATCTCGCAGTAGATCTTCGCGCCGCGCGCCTTTGCGTGCTCATAGTCCTCGATGATGAGAATGCCTGCGCCCTCGCCGAGGGTTATGCCGCTGCTTCTGTTAAAGGGGGAGCAGGGATGCGCGTCCAGCGCGTGCAGCGCATGGAATCCCGCAAAAGCAAGGGAGGAGAAGCTGTCCGAGCCGCCCGCAACGAAAGCGTCCGCCTTGCCCGCGCGGATAAGGTCGCAGGCATAGGAAAGGCTTATCGTACCTGCCGCGCAGGCGTTTACGATGTTTGCGGTGGTGCCGTTAAGGCCGAAGTGGCGGGCAACGTTGTTTGCGATGGCGGAAGCGGGCATTTTAAGGATATCGTCCTTGTCCGCGCCGCCGTTCTTTATCTCGTCGGTGAAATATTTGTCAATACTTGCGGCGCCGCCGACGCAGTTGCCGACGATAACGCCTATCCTGTCGGAAGCCTCGCCGACATTATATCCCGAATCCTTCAGAGCCTCGTCAGCCGCCTTTATGCACAGCAGGGAGGAACGGTCGTAGTTTTCGGGGGAGAGGTCTGCGGACTTTATCGGAACTTCCGCGCCGATGTTCGCATAGCACTCGTCTGTGTTTACGGAAGTCACCTTTCTGATGCCCGTCACGCCGTTGGAGGCGTTGTTCCAGCACTCCTCGACATTGCTGCCCACGGCGCAGACAAGACCCAAACCCGTGACAACTACACGTCTGTTATTTTCCATTATCATTCACCCATGTGCTCTTCAACGTACTTTGTGAGAGTTTCGATGGTCTGGAAGTTCTCTCTTGCGGCGCCTGTCATCTGAACGCCGAACAGGTTGTCGATGCCTGCGATGATCTCAATGGAGTCGATGGAATCAAGACCGATGTCGTCGCCGAACAGCTCGGATGTGTATTCCAGCTCGTCTGCGGGGATTCTCAGGTTCTCTACCAGCATGCCCTTGATCTTTTCTGCGATCTCTGTGTTCATAATATGTACCTCACTTAATAATATTGTTTTATTTTTCGGCATTTCTGCCGTGTCTTACTTGTTCTGTGCGGGATAGGTGCCGCAGTCACCGTAGGTCTGCTCAAGCTGCGAATAAAGGCGCTTAACGTCCTCCTCGGCGGCGGTCATAAGCACGCGGGAATACTTGCTGTGTCGCATATCCGCGGGGCAGTTGCTTTCGATGGGCCTGCCCACCAGCAGCTTCTGCCTCATGCCGAAAACGGGGGAATATGTTCCGTATATCGCGCAGGGCACCACCGGAACGCCCATTTTCGCGGAAAGAAGCGCCGCGCCGGGTCGGAATGTGTTCATATGACCCTCGCGGGCAATTCCGCCCTCGGGGAAGATAGCCATCGAGCCGCGGGAGAGTATCTCCTCCGCCATGTTGTACCATGCGCCGTCGGCTTCATCAAGGTTGATGGGAATGCACCTGCACCAGCTTATCATGGTGCCGACGACCTTTTTTTCATACCATGTGCTTTTTGTAAGCACCCACGGCTTGTATGAATGCAGCACCGCGCCGACGAATGCTCCGTCGAAATGGTGCGTGTGGTTGAAAACGAAAACGGCGGGTCTGCCCTTTAAGGACTTTTTGAGCGCCTTGTCCTCGTAAATTATCTTAGGTCTGAACAGGAAATACACTGTCCATGTTATGAGCATCTGATAAAATCTGCCCCATAACGACTGTTTCAGCGGATTTTTCTTACTCAAGCTATCACGCTCCTTCACGCTGTATTTATAATTATAATCTCACTTGTATATTTTTTCAATGGACAATAATCAACGGCAAGTCCCAAAAGGGACAAACTGGCGCATATTTGTTGCAGAAAAGAAACGCGACGGCGGTTTTTCTGCGAAATAGACAAAAACCGGTGCGGCGGTCGGGTCGTTTTTATGCGCAGCGCCCACATTTCCGCCTTGAATAACCCGCGCCAAACGGCAGATACTACTATCGGGGACGCGCTGAATAAAGCGTACCGAAGCATAATCACCCGCTCTGGTATGCTCGTCTGAACGGACGATTTTGATTTATTCAGCGGTTTTCCGAAAGGAGGAAATGACAATGACGTTTTACGGCAGAATGGCGGGAGCGCTCTGTGCGGCGGCGATAATCGGCACAGCGGCGGCAGGGGTGTATTCGGGCAGCACGAAGGTGCTGGCGGAGGCACAGTCGCTCGCGGACGAGCTGGGCTGCTATATCATAAAGGAATATGACGGAAAGGTCGCGCTGTTCCGCGACGGGGAGGAGGAGCCTGCAGCGGTGTATTCTACGCCCATCGGGCAGATAAATCCCGCTGACGCGGAACTGCTTATGGAGGGGATACGGATACGCGGGCTTTCGGAAGCCGCGCGGCTTCTCGAGGATCTTGATGTGGAATAATATGCGCCGTCAAGGCGCGCGGGGCTGTTGTTCCCTCCGAACGGAGTGAGGAGGGGCGATGGCCCCGCTAGGGTGCTTTTTAATTGCAAAATGTTTACGCTCACCGCTTGGAGCAGTAATAAATACGCTCCGCGTAGTTGGTACAAACGATTTAATAAAAATGTTTTCGCACAATTGCGAGGGGAGCACCGTTGGGAGAGGGGAAAACTACGTTTTCCACCTCCCACAAGGGTTCTCCCTGTTGCCCTCTGATGGGCGGCGTCCATGCCGCCCTTTGGGGCAACGGTACGAACATCGTGTTCGTACCCTCGCGCTCCCCTTTCCCTAACCCCTACCTCTTTCCTGAAGCATAAACGCCCTTTGCATGAGATAGGTTTCTTTTCGCTTCGCGAGTTACACGTTATTTTTATTCGTTTGTTGCTTATTGACACACGTTTTCGCACAATTGAGAATCCGCCGGTAGATTTGAATTGCTCTGACAGGCGCCTGCGCTTTGAGCGCCCCATAAATCTTAATTTGCGGTCGCAACAAGCGAAAACGTTAATGCCCCACGAAGTCAGCGAGCGAAGCAATGCGATGCTGCGCGCCTTCCCCTCGCTCCGCTCGGGAGCGCTGTTTCTGCGCGCCTTGACGGCGCAATGTCATCCCCCATGCCACATGGCGCCGCCATCGCCCACCCTCGCCGATGGCTCGGATGGATTGCTGCCGCCGCGGCGCCTCGACGGCGCCTATGCTTGCCGAAAGCGCCTTTGTAAAGCAGGTCAGGGGGCGCCGCCCCCTTGACAAAGGAATTCCAATATGCTACCATAAATAAAAAACGAAAGCGGGCGCAGCATGACATTATTACAAATGAAATACGCTCTTGCCGTTGCGGAAACCGGCTCCATGAACAAAGCAGCAGAACGGCTCTATATCTCCCAGCCGACGCTGACCAGCGCCATAAGGGAGCTCGAAGCCGAGCTCGGCATACAAATCTTCATCCGCACCAGCCGCGGCGTCGTCGCTACAAAGGAGGGCGCGGATTTCCTCGCCGGAGCGCGGCAGGTATGCCAGCAGTACGAACTCCTCGAGGAAAAATACAGCGGTGGCGGGCTCCGCAGAAAATTCGCCGTGTCCACACAGCACTATTCCTTTGCGATAAAGGCGTTCGTCGAAACCGTGAAAAAGTACGACACCCTCGACTTCGACTTTGCCATCCGCGAAACCCGCACCATGGACGTCATCGATGACGTCGGCTCGCTCCGCAGCGATATCGGCATACTTTTTCTGAGTGGATTTAACCGCCGTATAATAATGAAGCTTCTCGCCGAGCGCAGCGTTGAATTCACGCGGCTCATCGACTGCCGCGCTTTCGCTTATCTCTGGCGCGGACACCCGCTGGCTCGGGAAAAATCCATCTGCATGGAACAGCTCCGCGAATTCCCCTGCCTTTCATTCGAGCAGGGCAGCGGCTCCTCCCTCTTCCTCGCCGAGGAAATTCTCGCCGACTACGACTATCCCCGCACCATCAAGGTCAACGACCGCGCCACCATGCTCAACCTCATGGTCGGGCTGAACGGATATACCCTCTGCTCCGGCATTATTTGCGAGGAATTAAACGGCAGCGACTACAGCGTTGTACCTCTCGCCGGAGATGATACCGACGACATTATGGAGGTGGGTTATATCACAAAAAAACATTCCGTCCTCAGCGATATCGGCGAAACTTACCTTGCCGAGGTGCGTAATTATCTGGGGATAAATTGACATCGGAGCGGGACGCTGCGGCGCTCCGCTTATCATTTTGCAGTATTTGATAAAATAATAACAATGTTTATATGATGGGTATGTATTTTTTATATATCACTATTTCCGCAAAAAACGCCGTTATGGCTTCCTAACCCCCTAAAATGTGAATAAAAATTCTTGACTTATTGCAAAACATCGTGTATAATGGTATATGTGGAGAGATTTTTGAAGCAGAGTGCTAAAAAAGGCTCTCGAAAATAAAGCTACGAAGGAGATACAATCATGGCACTTACAAAGAACCCTAACGTGTTAAAGTGGGTCGATGAGATGGTCGCTCTCACCAAGCCCGATAAGGTAGTATGGATCGACGGCTCCAAGGAGCAGCTCGACGCTCTTACAGAGGAAGTTTGCGCACTTCCCGAGGGCAACAGGGACAAGATGTACAAGCTCAACCCCGAGAAGCTTCCCGGCTGTCTGTACCACAGAACTCTCCCCAACGACGTTGCACGTGTTGAGGACAGAACTTTCATCTGCACTCCCACCAAGGAAGAAGCAGGCCCCACCAACAACTGGTGCGACCCCAAGGAGATGTATGCAAAGCTCACAAAGCTCTATGACGGAGTAATGAAGGGCAGAACAATGTACGTTATCCCCTACTCCATGGGTCCCATCGGTTCCCACCTCGCTAAGGTAGGCGTTGAGGTTACCGACTCCATCTATGTTGTTCTTAACATGAACATCATGACCAGAATGGGCGCTCAGGCTTTTGAGAACCTCGGCGATGTTTCCAACGACTTCGTTCGCGGTCTGCATTCCAAGGCTGACGTTGATCCCGAAAAGAGATACATCGTTCAGTTCCCGCAGGACAACACTATCTGGTCCATCAACTCTGCATACGGCGGAAACGTTCTGCTGGGCAAGAAGTGCTTCGCACTGCGTATCGCTTCCTACCAGGGCAAGAACGAGGGCTGGATGGCTGAGCATATGCTTATCCTCGGCGTTAAGAAGCCCGACGGCGATATCAAGTATATCACCGCTGCATTCCCCTCCGCCTGCGGCAAGACCAACCTTGCAATGCTTATTCCTCCCGCTGCTTACAAGGAAGCAGGCTACGAAGTATTCACCGTTGGTGATGATATCGCATGGATGAAGCCCGGCGAGGACGGCAGACTGTATGCTATCAACCCCGAGAACGGCTTCTTCGGTGTTGCTCCCGGTACAAACGCAAAGTCCAACTACAACGCACTTGCTTCCACCAAGAAGAACGCTATCTTCACAAACGTTGCTCTGAACAATGCAGACAATACCGTTTGGTGGGAAGGTCTTGACAAGAATCCTCCTGTTGACGCAACAGAGTGGAAGGGCGCAAAGGTAAACGGCGTAGAGTACACTTCCGTTATCGCTGCCGACGGCAAGCCCCAGAAGCTGGCTCACCCGAACTCCAGATTTACAGCTCCTGCTGTTAACTGCCCCTGCCTGAGCCCTGAGTTCAACAACCCGAAGGGTGTTCCTGTATCCGCAATCATCTTCGGCGGCAGACGTGCATCCACCACTCCTCTGGTATATCAGTCCTTCGACTGGACACACGGCACATACATCGGTTCTGCTGTTTCCTCTGAAACAACTGCTGCTGCAACAGGTGCTGTAGGCGTTCTGCGTCACGATCCTATGGCTATGAAGCCCTTCATCGGCTATAACGTAGGCGATTACTGGGCACACTGGCTGGAGATGGGCGAGAAGCTTGGCGACAAGGCTCCTAAGATCTTCAACGTTAACTGGTTCAAGCAGGACGAGAACGGCAACTTCATGTGGCCCGGCTTCGGCGACAACATGCGTGTTCTTGACTGGATCATCAAGCGCTGCGAAGGCAAGATCGACGCTGAAGAAACTGCAATCGGCTACCTGCCTAAGAAGGGCGACATCAACCTCAAGGGTATCGAGGATGAAGTTACACCCGAGGTTGAGGCTAAGCTGCTGGCAGTTGATAAGGATCTGTGGAAGAAGGAGATCGCAGGTATGCGTGAGTACTATGCTGACCTTGCAAAGGGCGGCGCACACATTCCCGAGGCTCTGTACGCACAGCTCGATAAGATCGAAGCAAACCTCAACAAGTAATTTGCTGACGGCATAATTTAAGGGGGCATCCTTTCGGCTGCCCCCTTTTTGTTGCGCGGCAGGATGTTAAAATTCCGCGTAGCGTATTGAAAGGTTCGTATTACATTTTGCCTTTAAGGCGCATAATACATGCGGTCAAGGTGATCGGTATATTAATGTCAGGTGCAACATAAAAAGTAAACTTCATACAAACTTTTGTGTGAAATGTAATTGCCGCGAAACGCGAACAAACCCGAAAAACGAACCAAAGCTAAAAATGCCGCAAAACAGGGCAACACCTGAGAGCGCTCCGACGAGCTGCAAGATATACTGTGAAAAGCAGCGGAGTCAATTTGCTGCTTTTCTTCTGGTACTGATTTCCTGAAGGCATCCGAGGATGATCCTCAAAATGTTATTCGCCGTATTAACTCTCGTTACGGAAAATGCCCTGGGTTTCTCTCTCCTCTCAAATTTTTATCTTCTCAGTATTGCACCTGACTTGGCAATTTGCCCACCCTCCTCTCCCACTTAACCTAAAATTTACCCTCATAATTATTTGACTTAACGCCTGTTGAAAATTTATGCGCAAAATGCACAAAAGCAAATGCAAAAAAATAGCTATTAGCATGAAATATTAACAAAACTATTGAAAAAATCGGGCGGCTGTGGTATTATATTATATAAAGAAATGCTGAAACCATATGCGGTTTTTGGTCATTTTGTTAGAAAAACAGGGAGTGATACTCTTGCCTATAACCATACCCGAACAATACAACGTCCCTCTGTACCTGTTCCATCAGGGGGAAAACGCCCATGCCTTCGACTTCTTCGGCTCCCACAAGGATAACCGCAGCGGTCAGGACGGCGCCGTTTTCAGAGTCTGGGCGCCACACGCCCGCTCCGTAAGCGTTATCGGCGACTTCAACCATTGGGACAGAACTCGCTGCTGCATGAACAAAATCAGCGACGGCGGTATCTGGGAAGTGTTCATCGAGGGAATAAAGCAGTACGATAACTATAAGTACAGCATTGAAACCTCCGACGG
Source organism: uncultured Oscillospiraceae bacterium (assembly GCA_934481445.1). GTDB lineage: Bacteria > Bacillota > Clostridia > Oscillospirales > Ruminococcaceae > CAG-115. Next base: position 13,456 of record CAKSPC010000018.1, on the reverse strand, counting down.
CCTCATCAAACTCAAGGCTGACCCCTACGGCTTCCATATGGAAACCCGGCCTAACACCGCGACTAAGTTCTACGATATCGAGGGCTTCAACTGGACGGACGAAAATTACCGCAAAGCCCTCGCAGAAAAGAATATATACGACAGCCCCGCGAATATCTATGAAGTAAACGCAGGTTCATGGAAAATGGACGGCGAAAACTACTACGATTACCGCCGCCTTGCCGATGAGCTTGTGCCATATGTCAAGGACATGGGCTATACCCACATAGAACTCATGCCGATAGGCGAGTTCCCGTTCGACGGATCATGGGGCTATCAGCAGATAGGCTACTACGCCCCCACATCCCGCTTTGGCACGCCGCACGATTTCATGGCTTTCGTGGATAAGTGCCACAGTGAGGGCATCGGCGTTATCCTCGACTGGGTGCCCGCGCACTTCCCGAAGGACGCCGCAGGCCTGTATGAATTCGACGGGCAGAGCTGCTATGAATACGACGACCCCCTCAAGCGCGAGCACAAGAGCTGGGGCACGAATATCTTCGACTGGGGCAAGCCCGAGGTGCAGTCGTTCCTCGTTTCCAACGCAAACTACTGGATAGAAAAATACCATATCGACGGTCTGCGCGTGGACGCGGTGGCTTCCATGCTTTACCTCGACTATGACAGACGCGACGGCGAATGGCGCCCGAATTCCAAGGGCGGCAGGGAAAATCTCGAAGCCGTGGCGTTCCTACAAAAGCTGAATTCCGCGTTGTTCAGGGAGCACCCCAACATAATGATGATCGCCGAGGAATCCACTGCTTGGCCGCTGGTAACAAAGCCTGCGGATATCGGTGGGCTCGGGTTCAACTTCAAATGGAACATGGGCTGGATGAACGATATGCTCCGCTATATGAGCATGGATCCGCTCGGCCGCCCGTATAACCATAACCTCGTTACATTCTCGTTCTACTACGCTTTCTCCGAAAACTATATCCTCCCCATCAGCCATGATGAGGTGGTGTACGGAAAGTGCTCCATGCTCGACAAGATGGGCGGGCCGCGGGAATACCGCTTCAACAGCCTGCGCACATTCCTCGGCTACATGGCGGCGCACCCCGGAAAGAAACTTATGTTTATGGGACAGGAGTTTGCCCAGTACAAGGAATGGAACTTCCAGACCCAGCTTGACTGGGAGGTACTGGAGTTCGAGCCGCACTATAAGCTGCATGAGTATGTAAAGGCGCTCAACAGGTTCTACAAGGATACCCCCGCGCTGTGGGAATGCGATACGAGCTGGGAAGGCTTCCACTGGATATCCGCTGAGGACAACGCAAACAGCGTCATCGCTTTCAGAAGGATCGCCCGCAACAAGGACGAGGTCATCGTAGTGTGCAACTTCCAGCCCGTAAGGCATGAGGTCTACGAAATAGGCGTGCCGTATTACGGCGACTATACCGAGGTGTTCAGCTCCGACGACGTTAAGTTCGGCGGTACGGGGATTTTCAACGGAACGCTCCGCGCGAAGAAAGAGCCAATGCACGGCGAGCAGTACAGAATTTCTCTCGACCTGCCGCCCATGGCTGTGGTTTATTTCACGATAAAGAAGCTGGACGAAAACGCCTCCGAGCAGACCGAGGAAGCTGTTGCGGCAGTTCCCGGGGAAGTTACAGCGGCTCCCGAAGCCGTTCCCGCAGAGGTTGCTTCTCCCATGGAAGAAGTCGCTGAAGCTGTCACGGAAACAGTGTCTGAAGCCGTTGCAGAAGCGGCACAGGAAGCTGTTGCCGTAACAAGTTCTGAAGCCACCGCTGCTGTGAACGCTTCCGCAGAGGAAAAGGCGGCGCCCGCCGCAAATAACCCCGCGCAGAACCCGCAGAACCGCAAAAAGGGCGGACACTCCCGCAAATACAAGAAAAAGCACAGATGATAGATCGCGGCTGACGCCGAAAGATATATAACATGAAAAACCGAACAGGAGGATAAATATGAACCATATCAAAAAGGAATGCGTTGCCATGCTGCTTGCGGGCGGACAGGGCAGCCGTCTTTACGCACTTACCCAGGACATGGCAAAACCTGCCGTTCCTTACGGAGGAAAATACAGGATCATCGACTTCCCGCTTTCCAACTGCGTTAACTCCGGCATCGACACAGTCGGCGTGCTGACACAGTATCAGCCCATGGTGCTCAACGAATACATAGGCAACGGCCAGCCCTGGGGTCTTGACAGAGCGCACGGCGGCGTGCACGTTCTTCCCCCGTACGAAACCGCTGCGGGCAAGAGCTGGTACTCCGGCACCGCAAACGCCATCTACCAGAACATCGGCTTCGTGGACAGATACAGCCCCGAGTACGTTGTGATTCTCTCCGGCGACCATATCTACAAGATGAACTACGGCAAGATGGTCGAATTCCACAAGAAGAGCAACGCCGACGCTACCATCGCGGTTCTCGAAGTTCCGTGGGAGGAGGCTCCCCGCTTCGGCATCATGAGCGCGAACGAGGACGGCGAGATCTATGAATTCGCCGAGAAGCCCAAGGAGCCGAAGAGCAACCTCGCTTCCATGGGTATCTATGTATTCACATGGAGCAAGCTGCGCAAGTACCTCATCGACAACGAAAACGACGAAACCGCCACAAAGGATTTCGGTAAGAATATTATCCCCGCAATGCTGGCAGACAAGCAGAAGATGATGGCATATCACTTCGACGGCTACTGGAAGGATGTCGGAACCATCGACTCCCTGTGGGAAGCTAATATGGACGTTCTTGACCCGAACGTTCCCCTCGACCTGCTGGACGACAGCTGGAAGATTTACTCCCGCAACCCAGTTATGCCGCCGCACTATGCGGGTCCCAACAGCCAGATCGAAAACTCCATGGTTGCAGAGGGCTGCGAGATCAACGGCATGATCGACTTCTCCGTGCTCTTCGCGGGCGTTACCGTTGAAGAGGGCGCGATAGTTCGCGACAGTATCATCATGCCTAACACCGTTATCAAGAAGGGCGCCGTTATCGAATACGCCATCGTGGGCGAGGACTGCGTCATCGGCGAGGGCGCGCACATCGGTGAGCGTCCCGAGCTTGTCGAGGACAAGTCGAGCTGGGGCGTTGCGGTAATAGGTCACCACGTTAACGTATCCGACAAGGCTATCGCTCCCCCCAAGGCTATGATCTCCAAAGATATATAAGACAGGAAAGGATGTTTTTGATATGGCAAGTATGGCTAACGTTTTAGGACTGATTTTTGCTAATATGCATGAACAGAACCTTCCCGAGCTGACAAAGGCAAGAGCTATGGCGAGCGTTCCGTTCGGAAGCAAGTACCGTCTGGTGGATTTCCCGCTTTCCAGCATGGTCAACTCGGGAATTACACAGGTGGGCATTATAACCAAGCAGAATTACTACTCCCTGATGAACCACCTCGGCATGGGCAGCGAGTGGGATCTTGCAAGAAAGACCGGCGGTCTGCATATCCTCACGCCCTACGGCAGAGAGGGCGCTGGAATATACCGCGGCAGACTTGAGGCTCTTTCGGGCGCAGCTGAGTTCATCCGCGAGAGCAACGCGGAGTATGTTATCATGTCCGACAGCAACTTTGTTGCGAACATGGATCTCCGTCCCGTTATAGATTTCCACGCAGAAAACGGCGCTGATATCACCTGCGTATACGGCAGGACAGTATATCCCGCAGAGCGTGCGATGCACCAGACTATCCTCTGCGTAAACGACGACAATACGGTTTACGATGTTCTCTCTCACCCCGACATGAGCGGCGAGATGAACGTTGCGCTGAATATCTATGTTATGAAGCGCCGCTTCTTAGAGGATATCATCCGCGAGAGCGAGTGCCGCGCGCAGTATAGCTTTGAAACGGACATTCTCCAGCACAAGCTGCATGAATACAAGGTAATGGGCTACAAGTACGATGGATATTTCGAGATAATCGATTCCCTCAAGACCTATTACAAGGCTACGATGGACATTATGAACCGCGATATCCGCCACGAGGTATTCGCGCTGGATACACCTATCTATACAAAGGTCCGCGATGTTGCGCCTGCGAAGTACGGCATTGACTGCGTTGTCAAGGGCTCGCTTATTGCAGACGGCTGCATAATCGAGGGCACTGTTGAGAATTGCGTGCTGTTCCGCGGCGTTAAGGTGGGTAAGGGCGCAATTGTTAAGAATAGCATTCTGCTCCAGAATACCGTTATCGAGGAGAAGGCGTCGTTCATCAATGCAATCACGGATAAGGATGTTACGCTTACGAAGAACCGTACAATTACAGGATCGGTGGATTATCCTATATTTATTAATAAGGGCGCAATAGTTTGATTTTGTGCTGAATATGATGACCCCGCGGGATTTCCTGCGGGGTTGTTTTTGTGCCGACATTTCGTCTTTACGGCGCACAATACACACGGTCGAGCGACAGCCTTTCGTCTTTGTTCCACCCATGCACGCGGTCGAGGGGTCGCACCCCTCGCAGGTCGAGGGCGGCGCCCTCGTCGCCGTCCGCAGACGGCGAAACACTCCACGCATTGAAAATCTCTTGCAGTAAAACAGTAAGCAGAAATGTTAATCCGACTTAAAAAAGCGCTAAAGGGGTTTGGGGGAAAACAAGAGTTTTCCCCCAATGCAACATATTAATCTTCAAGGTTTCTCTTTTCAAAAACAGTCCAGTGGACTGTTTTTGAAGCAATGCGTAAAATAATTAAGAAACGATTATCTTAACCTTTTTCGATGAGCTTCCGCATTTTGCGGTGATGATAGCGGAGCCTTTAGCCTTGGCGGTTATCTTTCCTGTGGAGGACACCGTAACAGCGGACGGCTTGGAGCTTTTCCATGTAACGGAGCCGCTTCCGCCCGAGAGCGCCGCGCCGAGGGAGAGGGTGTCGCCTTTTTGGAGCTTGATGGTTATGTAGCTTATCTTGGCTTTGCTGCCGGAATCGGTGGGGTAGGTGGCGGTTATATTGGCTTTGCCACTGCTCCAAGAATGACTTATTCCAGTTCCATAGTTGTTATGCAATCTTAAATAATATGTGCCTTTTGTAACTTTCCAAATAGTGGTGATTGCTAATTTTTCTCCAACATTATTCCATCGCAAATCGATATACCAAGACCCACTTCCTCCACCGCGTTTTCTTCCACTTGTAATTGTATAATCTGATATATAAACATAATTGAAGTCACTATCAAATAATTCTAATTCTGCATATTCTAATGTTGAATCCAATTTAACGGATAAAGTTCCACTTGATGAAACATTAATTTTGTAATCGGAATATTCCCAATCGCCTACAAATTCGCATTTATAGGTTGTTCCACTTGAAATAGCCTTAGCCGTATCCGCAATACTATCCGCCCCCGCCGTCATCGCCACCGAAGCGCACGCCGACACCGCGATGACCGCCGCCGAGAACAGTGCCGCGAGTTTTCTGAAAATTTTCATACTTTTTTACCTACCTTATAAAATTATTTCTCCGCTCGGTATAAAATATACCAAATCGGGATATTTGTATTATACCACTTTGGTATAATAATGTCAAGAGAAATCTAAGGGGTGGTGGAATGTTCAGATTGAAAGAGCTGCGGGAAAGCCGCGGGATATCGCAGGTGCGCCTTGCAATCGAGCTGAATTTGAACCAGAACTCCATCAGCCGCTACGAAAGCGGCGCACGCGAGGCTGACTACGCGACCCTTATTGCCATCGCTGATTATTTCAATGTTTCCTTGGATTACCTCCTTGGGAGGACGGAGCGCGCTGAGATAAACAGATAGGGCGCTGTGGTGCGAGATGTTATATAAAATGTAGGGGGCTTTTTGTCCCCCCTTTTGATTATTAAATTGCGGCAGTTCTGCTTTGCGCGCTCACGTTCGACCGCGTGGGGCTAAACTGCCGCAAATTTATCAGCGCATTATGGGCGCGCTGCTTCAAAAACAGCCCACTGGGCTGTTTTTGAGGAGAGAAGCCTTTAGATTTAATATGTTGCATTGGGGGAAAACTCTTGTTTTCCCCCAAACCCCTTTAGCGCTTTTTTGTCGTTTAAATTTAGAATTAATTTGAACCCGCTATACCGTGATGTTTTCGTAATTACTATGTGAGGGGAGTTTCGCCGTCTGCGGACGGCGACGAGGGCGCCGCCCTCGACCCGCAAGGGGTGCGACCCCTTGACCGCGTGTATTGTGTCCCTTAAAGAGGGCAGACCTGCTATTTGCAAAAAAATGCCCCGCAGGACGCACCTGCGGGGTACCTCATATTCACGCCGAATTTACTCCGTTCTCAGTGCGACAACAGGATCCTTCTTCGCCGCCATTCCCGCAGGGAACAATCCCGCGATGAACGTAAGCAGCATACTGATAACCACGAGGATAACTCCGCCCTGCCACGGCAGCGACGACGCAATATTATCTATCCCCGTAAGGTTATGGATTATAAGTGTTATCGGAATATTCAACAGAACCGTCACGATAATTCCTATCGCGCCCGCGACAAATCCCACGATAAGCGTTTCCGCATTGAATACGTTGGAAATGTCATGCTTGGACGCGCCTATCGCGCGGAGTATGCCGATCTCCTTCGTGCGCTCGAGCACGGAAATATATGTGATTATTCCTATCATAATAGAAGATACCACAAGCGATATCGCCACGAATGCGATCAGAATATACGAGATCGCGTCGATTATCGTACTTACGGAGGATATCATCAGTCCGACATAATCGGTGTAGTTTATAACATTCTCCTGCTTATCCTCGGATACCATGCGGCTGTTGTAGTCGCTGATGAACTGCGTTACCTTTTCCTTGCCGTCGAAATCCTTTGCGTAGATGGATATTCCGCTCGGCTTGGAAAGATCGCCAGCGCCCAGTTTTTCGAGGTTGCCGTCATAGGTGGCGTCGGTGGTTTCGGGCTTCTGCGTAAGGGCCATAAGCTGCTGAAGCTGGTCGGTGGTGAGCACGCTCATGAATGCGCCCGAAATAACGGAGCTGTCCACCATGCCGTACATCGCCGCCTGCTGTTCCTCCGCGGGCAGGGTCATTATCTGCTGAAGCTGCTCGGGGGTCAGGGAGGATGTTATCGTCTGCGAGAGCGTCTGCATCTGCTCGGGGGTGAGCATTGCCATCACTGCCTGCATTGCTTCCTCCTGAGACATGGGCTGCTGCTCCTCGGCATTGTCGTCGGGGAATGCTATTCCCGTGAATACATCGACATCGGGCTCGGATTTCTGCTTTTCTACAAGGGCGCTGGTGTTCGCCGCTTCTATCATGTGCTTGGTGAGGGCGTGGGTGTAGCCTATGCCGCCGCTGTTTGCAGTGCTGATTATGCTGTCTCCGTCGGGACGGAGAATGCCGACTACCTTTATCTCGGGGGCGTTTTCAAGGGCTGCGGTCATGAATTCCTCGTCGCCGCTCATGTCATCGTAGCCGCCCTCGTCGTTTTCCTTGTAAAGATCGGATACGGTCAGCATACGGAAGTTTAGCCCGAGCAGGTCGTCATAGCTGAACGAAAGATCGCCGGTATCGAGATCGAAGCTTTCGCCCGCAAGTATCTTGCTCATCATTCCGGTAAGCTCGCTCTGGTCGCGCAGGCCGAGGGCGTAGAGGGTTATATCAGAAAGCTCGTTGTGCTGATTTACAAGAACAACGACTTCATCCCAGCTTTCGGGCAGGCGTCCCGCAAGGACTTCGTACTGGTTTTCGATTATGTCGTTGTTCAGCAGTTCTTCCCACACATCGGCGCTTGACATGGAACTGCCGCCGAACATATTCGAATATGTCCCCTGCATCTGCGAAACGGTGCTCGCCATGCTTTCGCCCATCATCGCGGACATTACCGTGGAGGGATTGACGCGGATGATGTTGTCGTTGACATCCCTGCCGTAGATGTAAAGATCCTGCGAGTAGCTGTACTTTATCTCGCTTATGCTGTCCATAATGCCGTCGGGATCGCTTTCGAGGTAGTCGCTGAACTCGGAAAGGTTGTTGGTCTGCATTTCGGAGAGCATGGTTTTCATCATCTCGGTGGAGATGTCGTTGGTGTAGATGCGGTTTTCGTCGCGGCCCTCGCGGTTTTCCTCGCTCATGCCCATCATGGAGGACATCATGCTTGAGTAATCGACGGTTTCCTGCTGTATCGTTATCGGGTAGGAGGCGAGGGTGGAGCGCTCCACGGAATCAATATATGACTGGACGCCGTTGGAAAGCGAGAGTATCAGCGCGATGCCGATGATTCCTATGCTGCCCGCAAAGGATGTGAGGAACGTTCTGCCCTTTTTGGTGAGAAGATTGTTCTTTGAGAGCGCAAGGGCAGTGAGAAATGACATGGAGGTCTGTTTCTTCTTTCCCTTGTTTACCTCGGACTTTATCTTCTCGGGGGCTTTTCCGTCGAAGGGGTCTGAATCGGCGGTGATTTTTCCGTCCACAAGGCGGACGATACGGGTGGAATACTTCTCCGCAAGGTCGGGGTTGTGCGTTACCATGATAACAAGGCGGTCCTTGGCTATCTCCTTGATAAGCTCCATTATCTGCACGGAGGTTTCGCTGTCGAGGGCGCCGGTCGGCTCATCCGCAAGGAGAATGTCAGGATCGTTTACGAGGGCGCGGGCAATGGCTACGCGCTGCATCTGTCCGCCGGACATCTGATTGGGGCGCTTGTGGAGCTGGCTGCCTAGACCCACCTTTTCGAGAGCCGCCGTGGCGCGCTGTCTGCGCTCCGCCTTGGATACGCCGGAAAGGGTGAGGGCAAGCTCAACGTTGGAAAGCACCGTCTGGTGCGGGATGAGGTTGTAGCTCTGGAATATGAAGCCTACGGAGTGGTTTCGGTAGGTATCCCAGTCGCGGTCCTTGAACTGCTTTGTTGATTTTCCGTTGATGATAAGGTCGCCGCTGGTGTACTGGTCAAGGCCGCCGATTATATTCAGCAGGGTAGTCTTGCCGCAGCCCGAGTGGCCGAGGATGGACACGAGCTCGCTTTCGCGGAAGCTGATGGACACATCCCGCAGGGCGTGCACCGTTTCTCCGCCGGCGGAATAGTCCTTGGTTATGTTTTTTATTTCAAGCATGGGTCAGAGCTCCTTTCTCTTGTATGCTTTTTCTGTGGTATGGCCGTACTGTGCGGCGTACTTCGAAAGCGCAGCGGTGAATTTCGCATGGAGGGATATCATCGCCGCAAGTTCTTCTTCGGAAAACGGCTTCATGGCGCTGTCTACGGCTTCGATGCAGTTTGCGATGTTCTTCGCGAGCAGCTCCCTGCCCTTGTCCGTGACATGAATGCGCACGCTGCGGCGGTCGTTTTCGTCCGACCTGCGCTCGAGAATGCCGCATTCCGAAAGTCCCCGCAGTGTCCGCGAAACCGCGGGGACGGAGATGTGGAGCGCCGCGGCGGCTTCGTTTACGGTTATGGCGTTTCCGTACTGCTCCTCATAGCCCTGCGCGCAGTAGGCGAGGGTCATTTCCGAGTGGCTCATGCCGTCGAAAAATACGGAGAAGTCTATGCAGGCGAATTTCTGTATGCTGTTCAGAAGATGCTCGCACTGCTCGGTGCTGAGCCGCGACGAGCAGTGGAGATTTTTTCTGACCTCGCCGATAAGGCTGTGCAAATCATCACCCCGTTTCATTAACCATGTTATTTAACGTAGTTACATTTTAACACAGTTAAGTATCTACGTCAATACTGCACGGACATTTTCAGCTCATTGCATAAAAATAATCAACCCCGCCGACAATAACGCATATGAAATCTGAAAAGGCGGTGAAAACGGCATGGAGAAACGGTGGACGGCGTATTTTCTTGCTGCCGCGGCGGCTTCGGCGGGGGTGATTTTCGCGGCGGCGGTGGGGATGTACATTATTGCGGCGGCGGGGCTGATTTTCCTTGCGTGGTGGACGCTGTATTTCTGCGGGCTGGAATACCGACGGGATGAAGATATACTTATTGTTAAGAGCGGGGTGGTTTTCCGGCGGACGCGCCGCGTGAAAACCACGGAGATTTTATGGACAAAGCGCGCCGTGCTGCGGGTTTTCGGGGAGAATACGGTATATACGTCGCTGCATACGGCGGGGGGAATTATCGTAATATTCGGGGAGTTTTCAACAGAGGGTTTATCGGGTTTTTAACCCTTTCAACCGAGTTTTCAACAGAGAGTAAAAACGAATGACCGCGCAATATCGCCGAAAATAAGAAAAAACGCCGCTGTTATGCGGATAATCCCGAAAAATACCCGCCGTTGAAAATACGGCGGGGAATGTCGGAATATATTACTTCGGGAAATTTTCCGTGGAATTTTCGGTTTTTATGGCTTTCGGCAGGAAATCGTATAACTCGTTGTAATTGATATATTCCTGCTCGTCGATGTTCGCGGGGATGAGCCCCGTGCAGTCGTCCGCGGAGCTTGTGTTCATCAGATCGGCTGTGGAGAATTCTCCGTGGCCGCCCGCGGGGGGATAAGGATATTTCATTTCGGTCGCTCCTTTCATATTTAATATACGCATGGCGGCTGAACTCATGCACGGTAAATTTTCGGCATGATATTCGGGAATTTTGTGTAAAAACATTAGGTTCTTATTGACAAAACAAAGAAAATAAACTATAATATTATACAGATAAGTGCGGTCCGTAATGTGATGGCAGGACCGTGCGCATAAATATATAATTTTATTCAGGCTAATTGAAAGGGACATATCTACGCGCAGTTGGTATTTTCCGTGCTTTCGAGCGGCAATACGAAGCGCGGTTATGTTTTTGCCAAGGAGGTATATATGAATCCCGAAAGAAAATGCACTGCGAAAAGGCTGCTGAGCCTTTTCATGGCGGCTGGTATTGTATTGACTATGACCCCCGGGATAACTGTATCTGCGGATACGGTGGTTTCGGGGGCGGCGGTGTCTGCGTCCGAAACCACAGGGGGCGCGGATGAACCCGCTGACCCCGAAGAGGGTACGGAGGAAACAGCCGAGCCGTCTGACCCCGAGGAGGGCGAAGAGGAAACGGCCGAACCCGCTGACCCCAGCGGCACAGAAGAAGCAAGCGAATATACCGAAAACGATGATAACGGCATCGCGCTGTACAGTACTCCGGTAGATATAAACGATACGCTGTATGTTTATGGCGGACAATTAGACACGGATTTCAGCTTTGATATCTCCGGCATGACGCTTACTATCCTTACCGATAAAACGCTCACAATAACGAATAAGAGATCCGGCGCCCAATCAAATATAAATATAGTTATTGCCGACGGCGTCGATGCAACGCTGATACTTGATAACTTGACCATTAATCGTACCGACGGTCCGGCTATATCCATGGGCGAAAGCACAGCGGATGTGACTGTCATCCTTGCGGACGGTTCTCTAAACCATCTTTACGGCAACTATGCGGCGGGTATCGAGAAGCTTTCGCAGGATGGAACGCTTACCATCACCTGCGCAAGCGCGGTTGACGACCCCACCCATGTATGCGATACCGGCTGCGGCTTCCTTGAGGTGGCGTGCAGTTCGGGGCGCGGCGCGGGCATCGGCGCTTCGGGCAGCAGCTGGGAAACTACAGGCGGAATTTACATAAAAGGCGGTCTGATACAGGCTAAGGGCACGGACGGCGCAGGCATAGGCGGCAGCAATTTGGCTTCTGTATCCGATATAACCATTTCCGGCGGCAGAATAGAAGCCCACGGAGATAGAGGCGCCGCAGGCATAGGCAGCGCCACAAACGGTAACGTTGGCACTATCAACATAAGCGGCGGCGTTATTTCGGCATATGGAAGCGCTTTTGCATTATCCAGTGGGGAGCGCTTTTACGGTGCTGCGATAGGCGCGGCTTATTGCAGCAGCTTCAATGAAATAAACATAACCGGCGGTACAATATACGCTGACGCGGCAGAATGCTATACAAGCGGCACGGGCGCGGTAGGCATCGGCGCGGGCAATATGAGCAACACTGACGATGAAATTCGCAAAATCAATATTTCGGACGCAACAGTTTGCGCGGTTGGCAGCGGCGAATCCTTCGGCATAGGTCATTCGGCGGACGTCGGCAAATCCTGCGATATCGTAATAATGGACAGCACGGTGAACTCGCAAAACGGCGATTACTGCACGGCAGACGGCGCAACTTCCTCTGTTCCCAAGGATGCGGACGGCAACGAGCTTGCAATGCTCTGCATATCCAACGCCAACGGCGAGGATAATATAACCATAAACGGAGAGCCGTATCAGTTTACTTCAACCACATATTACAAACACCTCGGCGGCAACGCCACAGTGAATGATAACGTATATGTCGTTGTTCCGAAAAGCAAGATGACAATTGTCGCCGTGGGCAGCAAAACCACTGCGTACATTTACGACAACGGCAGTTTTATAGGGCTGCCCGGTTTCGGATTTGATATCTGCGCCACGGACGATACCGAGGAGCTTATCTACAACACGGATTATACTTACGATTCCGGCACGAAAGTTCTTACCATCCTTTCGGATAAGGGCATTACGATAAAGAATATCGACCCCGATGACCAGATCGACAATGAAATTTGGGTCAAGGACGGCGTTAAGGCTAATATCACCCTTGCGGGGGTAAATCTCAAGAGCGGCGCAAGCGGCAAAAGCCCCATAAATATCGCCGAAAACAGCACCGGCAATGTTAAGATAATCCTTGCGGACGGCACAAACAATATTATCGAAGCAAGCAACGACAACGCTGCGCTGTCCAAGAACTCGGACAGCGCAGACAGCGGCATTCTTACAATAACCTGCAAGGGCGCGGATACAGATCCCTCGCACATATGCGACGACGACTGCGGCGGGCTTGGAGCATTTGCCCCGAACGGCGCGGCGATAGGCAGCGATAAAAACAAGCCTGTCAATAATATACTTATCAACGGCGGCAGGATCAATGCGTCAAGTTCCGGCGGCACAGGCACCGACAGCGCAGGCGCTGCGATAGGCAGCGGCGGCGGCGCTCAGGCGGCGACCGCAAACAACATCACCATAAACGGCGGCATTATCAGTGCAGACAGCACTTACGGCGCGGCGATAGGAAGCGGTAAGGGCGCAAGTGTGGACAATATCGCCATCAACGGCGGCGTTATCAATGCGTATGTAGAATATCTTTCTGCTGCTACGACCGCCACGGGCGCAGCCATCGGCTCCGGCACAGGCGGTATGTCGGGCAAACTTGTCATAAACGGCGGCATCATATCCGCACAGGGCGGCGCAGGAAGCCCCGCGCTTGGCGGCTGCGTTCACTATGACGACAGCACGGAGATCGTTCAGATAAACGGCGGTCTGGTTTATGCCGCTGAGGATGAAAGCAAAGCTCTGAAGGCTTTCAACCGCGGCGTTATTCCCGTTAACAGGACCGGGGATAATGTATATCTCCTTGCCCTTGACAATGAAAACGGCGAGGAAATCACTATAAACGGCAACCCTCAGCAGTACAGATTCCTTAGCAGCTCCGATATGACCTTTTATGCTT
>CAKSPC010000017.1 GCA_934481445.1 uncultured Oscillospiraceae bacterium | reverse complement strand
GAGAATATGCTGTGGTTCCGCGCACCTGAGAAGGTTTATATCAAGAAGGGCTGCCTCCCTGTTGCTCTCAAGGAGCTCAAGGACGTTATGGGCAAGAAGAGAGTATTCATCGTAACTGACTCCTTCCTGTTCAAGAGCGGCTTCACAAAGGCTATTACTGACAGACTTGACGAAATGGGTATCGTTCATACCACATTCGCAGACGTTGAGCCTGATCCTTCCCTCGCTTCCGCTCAGAAGGGCGCAGAGGCTATGAGAAAGTTCGAGCCTGACTGCATCATCGCTGTCGGCGGCGGTTCCGCAATGGACGCAGGTAAGATAATGTGGGTTCTCTATGAGCATCCCGATGCAGACTTCATGGATATGGCAATGCGCTTCATCGATATCCGTAAGAGAGTTTATACATTCCCGAACATGGGCGAGAAGGCTTACTTCATCGCAGTTCCTACTTCCGCAGGTACAGGTTCCGAGGTTACTCCTTTCGCAGTAATCACCGACCAGAACACCGGCGTTAAGTACCCGCTGGCTGACTATCAGCTGATGCCTAAGATGGCTATCGTCGATGGCGACATGATGAAGACCGGCCCGAGAGGTCTGACTTCCGCTTCCGGTATCGACGCTGTTACACACTGCCTCGAGGCTTATGCTTCCGTTATGGCTACTCCTTACACCGACGGTCTTGCACTGAAGTCTCTTCAGCTGATTTTCGACAACCTGCCCGCTGCTTATGATTCCGCTATCTCCGGTGTATATGATCCGGTTGCTCGTGAGAACATGGCTAATGCTGCAACAATGGCCGGTATGGCATTTGCGAACGCATTCCTCGGTGTTTGCCACTCAATGGCTCATAAGCTCGGTGCATTCCACCACCTCCCTCACGGTATCGCAAACGCTCTGCTGATCGACGAAGTTATCCGCTTCAACTCCGCAGAAGCTCCTGCTAAGATGGGCACATTCTCTCAGTACACTCACCCCCACACCATGGCTCGCTACGCAGAGGTTGCATCCTTCCTCGGCTGCAAGGGTAAGACTGACGCAGAAAAGGTTGAGGCTCTCATCACCAAGATCGATGATCTGAAGGACAGAATCGGCGTTAAGAAGACCATCAGAGATTACGGCGTAGACGAGAAGGACTTCCTCAACAGACTCGACGCAATGGTTGAGCAGGCGTTCGATGACCAGTGCACAGGCGCTAACCCCAGATTCCCGCTGTTTGCTGAGATCAAGCAGATGTATCTGAACGCTTACTACGGCAAGACCACTAAGCTGGTTTAATTTAAGTTTACCAACCGATTTCGGTTAGTATAGTCATTTTATCTGAACGGCGGACTGAATTTATTTTTAGTCCGCTGTTTGCTAAATTATGAGATAACCGTCGTCGGTGAAAATATACTCTCAGGAGGAAAAAGCTATGTCCGATAGAATTATTGCAGTCAGAACCGGCAAGACCATTTATCGCGAAGGCGATACTGTCGTCAAGGTATTCGACGCAGATTACGCAAAGCCCGACGTTCTCAACGAGGCGCTCAATCAGGCTCGTGTTGAAAACATCGGAATAAACGTCCCAAAGGTCATCGAGGTAAAGACCATCGACGGCAAGTGGGCGATAGTGTCTGAGTATATCCCGGGCAAGACGCTGGCACAGCTCATGCAGGAAAATCCGGATAAGAAGGATGAATATCTTGAAATGTTTGTCGATCTGCAGATGCAGGTCCATAATGCAAAGTGCCCGCTGCTCAACAAGCTTAAGGATAAGATGAACCGCAAGATATCCGAGGCAGATCTAGACGCCACAACGCGCTACGAGCTGCACACCCGCTTAGAGAGTATGCCGAAGCATAACAAGGTGTGCCACGGCGATTTCAACCCATCCAACATAATCATCACCGATGACGGCACTCCCTATATCCTCGACTGGTCGCATGCAACGCAGGGCAACGCGTCTGCGGACGTTGCAAGAACATATCTTCTTTTCTGGCTCAACGGCGATATCGACGGCGCTGAAAAGTACCTCGAGCTGTTCAGCAAGAAGAGCGACACAGCAAAGCAGTATATTCAGAAATGGCTGCCCATCGTTGCGGCTTCCCAGTCTGTAAAGGGCAGGAAAGAGGAGCGCGAGTTCCTGCTTTCGTGGGTAAACGTTGTCGAGTACGAGTAATTTGTAAACCAGCGGCGGGCGGCCGATCGTGACCGCCCGTTTTTTTACACATATGGAGGATAATATTATGAAAGTTACTGTTTGTATCGGAAGCTCATGTCATCTCAAGGGCTCAAGGCAGGTCGTAGAGGGGCTTCAGAGCCTAATCGCGGAGAACAACCTCAAGGACAAGGTCGAGCTCGGCGGGACATTCTGCATGGGCAACTGTCAGCACGGCGTATGCGTTACTGTTGACGGCAATAGTTTTTCCGTTTCCCCCGACACCGTTGAGGACTTCTTTAAGAACGAAATTCTTTACAAGGCGTGATCGTTCCGCCGTGCGGATGTGATAAATTTCGGTGCGGCGGCAGCGCTCCTGCGCCCGCCGCTTTTGCTATTTTTTAAAGAATGCTAAGGAGTTTGGGTATGACGGAGTTTTTAAAGCTCAGAAAATCGAATTGCAAGAACTGTTATAAGTGCATCAGGCACTGCCCCGTGAAATCCATCCGTTTCTCGGGAAATCAGGCTAACATCGTCGGGGACGAGTGCATCCTCTGCGGCCAGTGCTTCGTAGTCTGTCCCCAGAATGCAAAGGAAATAGCCGACAGTACCGAGCAGGTTAAATATATGCTCAAGGGCGACGCACCGGTTTATGTCAGCGTTGCGCCGTCGTTTGTTGCAAATTACGAGGGTGTCGGAATAGAGTCGCTGGAAAAGGCGCTGATGCAGCTCGGATTTGCGGGGGCGGAGGAAACCGCCCTCGGCGCGACCATCGTAAAGACGGAATACGAGCGCATGATACGGGAGGACAAGCGGGATGTTATCATATCATCCTGCTGCAACTCCATCAATCTGCTGATACAAAAATACTACCCCGAGGCTCTGCCGTTTCTCGCGGAAGTGCTTTCGCCGATGCAGGCGCATTGCCGCGACATAAAGAAGCGTCACCCGGGCGCAAAAACGGTGTTCATCGGCCCCTGCGTTGCGAAAAAGGAAGAGGCGGCGCGCTACAAGGATTTTACCGACGCCGTTATGACCTTTGAGGAGCTTACAAACTGGCTCAACGAAGCGGGAATAACCCTTGAAAAGAGCATAGACAGCAGTGAAAAGAGCCGTGCGCGCCTGTTCCCGACAACGGGCGGAGTTCTCCGCACCATGGCGGAGCGCGACCCGAATTACACCTACATAGCCTTCGACGGGGTCGAAAACTGCAAGGCAGCGCTTGAGGATATCCTCGCGGGAAATATGCATAACGTGTTTGTGGAAATGTCAGCCTGCGCGGGAAGCTGCGCCGGCGGCCCGGTTATGGAGAAGTACCGCAATTCCCCCGTGCGAAACGCCATCGCGATAAAGAAGTACGCGGGCGCGGACGATTTCGAAGTTCCTCAGCCCGACAAAGGCGAGCTGCACAAGCATATGGATTTCCTCGGGACGCACTCCACGGCGCCCACGGAAACGGAGATCAACGCTATCCTCCGCCGCATGGGCAAGGTGCGCAAGGAACAGGAGCTCAACTGCGGAAGCTGCGGCTACAACACCTGCCGCGAGAAAGCTATCGCGATTTATAACGGCAAGGCGGATATTTCAATGTGCCTGCCGTTTCTCAAGGATAAGGCTGAGAGCTTTTCGGACAATATCATCAACAACACCCCGAATGCGATAATCGTACTGAACGAGAACCTCGAGGTGCAGCAGATAAATAAGGCGGCGCTCCATCTCATGAATATCGCGCACGCCTCGGATGTAATGGGGGAGCAGGTTATAAGAATACTCGACCCTGCGGTATTCATCGAGGTAATGAACAGCATACGCACCGTCCGGGACGAAATGGTATATCTCGCGGAGTACGACAGGTATGTCGAGCAGACGGTCATATACGACGCGGAATATCGCATTCTTATCTGCCTTATGCGCGACGTCACCGCCGAGGAAAAAGCACGCGAGCGCAAGGAGAACATGAGCCGCACCACCGCTGACATTGCAGATAAGGTCGTTGAAAACCAGATGAGGATAGTACAGGAGATTGCGTCGCTTCTCGGCGAAACAGCCGCGGAAACAAAGGTGGCGCTTATGAAGCTGAAGGAGTCGATCGCCGATGAATAATCTCTGCGCCGATATCGGGTGGAAAAGTCTTATAAAATACGGCGAGCAGCTCTGCGGCGACCATATCGACATAATTGATATGGGGGAGAATTCCTCGGTAATCGTTCTTGCGGACGGACTTGGAAGCGGCGTTAAGGCAAGCATACTTTCAACGCTGACATCCAAGATAATCGCAACCATGACATCCGAGGGCATCGCCCTTGAGGAATGCGTCCGCACCATCGCGGCAACGCTTCCCATATGCAAGGTGCGGCAGGTCGCATATTCCACCTTTACGATAATCCGCCTTATCCACAACGAGGAGGCGGAGATAATCTGCTACGACAACCCCGATGTTATCATGTACCGCGACGGAAAGTACATGGATATACCCATGACAAACATGAACATCGACGGCAAGATAATACATAAATCGCGGATAAAGCTCCAAGAAAATGATATTTTCATCGCAATGAGCGACGGGTGCATCCACGCGGGCGTTGGCATGACGCTGAATTTCGGGTGGGAGCGCAAGGATATCGCGGAGTTCATGGAAACGCTCACCGAGGTGGGCTTTACCGCCAAGACGCTTTCTACGGTGCTCACCGACCAGTGCTTAAAACTTTACGGCGGAAAGCCGGGCGATGACACCACCGCCTGCACGGTGAGGATACGCCGCCGCCAGCCTGTAAATCTCATGATAGGTCCGCCGTCGGACAGAAACGACTGCGAAAAGATGGTGTCGCTGTTTCTTTCTAAGGAAGGCAAGCGCATCGTCTGCGGAGGAACGACCTCCAACATCGTTGCGGATTATCTCAAAAAGCCGATAATTCCGTGCCTTAATTATTTTGACGACGAGATACCGCCCACCGCCTCGATAGAGGGAATAGACCTCGTAACGGAGGGCGTTATCACCATAAACCGCGTCAACGAATATGCCAAGGACTATCTCGCCAGCAACGAAAGCTACAAGCAGTGGAGCTATAAGCAGGACGGCGCGGCGCTTATTTCGCGTATGCTGTTTGAGGAAGCGACGGACATCAACTTCTATGTCGGCAGGGCGATAAACCCTGCACATCAGAACCCCGACCTGCCTATCAATTTCAATATAAAAATGCAGCTTGTGAACGAGCTGTCCGAAAGCCTGAAAAAGATGGGTAAGAAGATAAAGGTAAGCTATTTCTGAGCGAAAGGAAACAATATGCAGAACAAGATATATAAATTTGATACAAAGGTGCAGTATCTGAAATACAAGGTGCTGCGCGAGGTCGCACGGCAGGCTTGGAACGGCACCCTGCTTGAAAACGTGCTGGATATCCCGAAGATAATCGTCCCCGGAAAGGTGCCTACAATGCGCTGCTGCGTTTATAAGGAGCGCGCTATCCTCGGAGAGAGAGTTAAGATAGCCATGGGCGGCAATAAGGCAAACCCCAACGTTATCGAGGTAATCGAAACCGCCTGCGACGAATGTCCAATGGGCGGATATGAAGTCACTAACGCCTGTCGCGGATGTCTTGCGCACCGCTGCGAGGACGCCTGCAAGCGCGGCGCGATCTCTTTCGACCGCGACCAGAAAGCGCACATCGACAAGAGTAAGTGCGTTGAGTGCGGGATGTGTGCAAAAGTCTGTCCCTACACCGCCATCATGAATTTCAAGCGCCCCTGCGTGAGCGCCTGCAAGGTGAAGGCGATATCCATGAACGAGGACAAGGCGGCAAAGATAGACAACGATAAGTGCATTTCCTGCGGCGCCTGCGTATACCAGTGCCCGTTCGGCGCGATAACGGATAAGTCCTTTATCATCAACGTTATCGACATGATACAGAAGAGCGAGGACAACAGCAGGTACAAGGTTTACGCGGTGGTAGCCCCCGCGGTGGGAAGCCAGTTTGCCTATGCAAAGCTTGGTCAGGTCATCTCGGGAATAAAGAAGCTCGGTTTCCACACCGTTGTCGAAGCTGCGCTGGGTGCGGATATGGTTTCCTTTGCGGAGAGCAAGGAGCTGGCGGAATGCGGCGATTATCTCACAAGCAGCTGCTGCCCCGCCTTCGTTGATTATATCAAGAAGAATTATCCCGACATCGTTCCGCATATCTCGCACAACCTTTCCCCGATGGCGGAGATCGCAAAATACATAAAGTCCTCCGACCCCGACTCTAAGGTAATATTCATCGGTCCCTGCACCGCGAAGAAGATGGAATTTCAGAAAGAGGGCGTTCATGAGTATGTTGACAGCGTTATCACCTTTGAGGAGCTTCAGGCGCTGTTCGACAGCAAGGATATTGACATCCGCACGCTGGACGAGGACATACTCGACAACGCAAGCTACTTCGGGCGTATCTTCGCACGCAGCGGCGGACTTGCAGACGCCGTGCAGGAGGCTCTGACAGAGCAGGGTATTGACTTCAGGCTGAAAGCTGTCACCTGCGACGGTATCGATGAGTGCCGCACCGCGCTGCTCAAGAAGAGCAAGGGCGTTCTCGACGCAAACTTCATCGAGGGCATGGCGTGCACCGGCGGCTGCATAGGCGGCGCGGGATGTCTTACCCACGGCGAAAAGAACAAGGCGGAGGTCGATAAGTACGGCAAGGAAGCCTACGAAAAGACTATTTCCGAGGCAATAAGCCTGGTCGGAAAACTTTAAGGATGTTTTTATGAACTGCTCCGATTTTCGGGGCAGTTTTTTTGTGCCGCTTTTGCGAATACCTGCGTAAAAACAACAAATACTACTTGACAAATTAAATAATATACTATATAATAAACAACAGCAAATATTTCCCGACTAAAGAAGGCGCGGTCCTCAGGCGCACGGTCAATCCGCACGCACTAATAAGGCCGCGTTATTTTTATGCGGATACATAAAAGGAACGGAAAAATGGGAGCAGCACGTCAATACGCAAAGTACGTATCACTTAACATCTTCGCGGCGGTGGGTATATCGCTGTATATCCTCGCCGACACATTCTTTATATCCCTCGCGGAGGGCGCAGACGGAATAACCGCGCTCAACCTCGTACTGCCTGTATACAGCCTTATTTTCGCGATAGGCTCGATGATAGGAATGGGCTCGGCAACGAGGTTCGTTATCCTGCGGGCGCGGGGCGATGAAAAGGCGGACAGGTGCTTTTGCAATGCTATATTTTTCGCCATGGTGATAAGCCTTGCGGTGATGGTGGTGGGTGCATTCTGTCCGGATATGGTGGTAAGCCTGCTCGGCGGCGACGAAAGGATAACCGAGGTAGGAACCGGCTACACGCAGATATTCATGCTGTTTACGCCGTTTTTCATGCTGAACTATATCTTTACTGCGTTCGTGCGCAACGACGGCGCGCCCTCTATTGCCATGGCGGGAACGCTTTCCAGCAGTATTTCAAACATATTCCTTGATTATCTTTTCATGTTTCCGCTTGGCATGGGAATGCGCGGAGCGGCCCTGGCAACGGGCATTTCCCCGATAATCAGCGTGATCGTGTGCTCGTCGCACTTCTTTACAAAGAAGAATACGATATGCTTTGTGCCCTGCCGCCCGTCGTTCAGAATGATCGGCGACGCGTGCGCGCTGGGTGTGTCGGCGTTCGTTTCGGAAATTTCCTCGGGCGTTACGACGACGGTGTTCAATTTTGTTATCCTCGGCATAGCGGGTAACGTAGGCGTGGCGGCGTACGGTGTCATCGCGAACTTTGCGATGGTCGGCACGGCGGTGTTCAATGGCATCATGCAGGGCTCGCAGCCGCTTATAAGCAGCTTTTACGGCGGCGGCGACAACGCTTCGGCGAAGAAGATACTGCATCTTGCACAGGGGACGGCGCTGGGGCTGGCGCTTCTGATAATCGCGGCGGTAATGGTGTTCGCACCGCAGTTCACGGCGCTGTTCAACAGCGAGGGCTCCGAGGAGATGGCGGCATACGCGGAAACAGGAATAAGAATATATTTCACGGGATTTCTTTTTGCTGGTCTTAATATCGTCGGAACGGGATTCCTCAGCGCAACGGAGCGTGCGGGAGCTGCATTCGTTTCCGCTGTACTCAGGGGCGTGGCGGCTATCGCAGGATTTGCATTCCTGCTTTCGGCGCTGTTCGGCATGACGGGCGTGTGGCTGGCTTTCCCCGCTTCGGAACTGCTCACGGCGGCGGTCACTATGTTCTCGCTTATCAGATGGGGAAAGGAAAGCGCACGGAATAAAATTTGAAAAATTTTTAAAAAACGCTTGCTTTTTTCGCTGAACTATGGTATAATTCTAAAGTATGGTATCACAATGTAGAGTTGTTCTACATATATTTATATTGTTATCGGAGGAATTTCAACTAATGGGAATTTTTGAGATAATCAGCGCGATCGTACTGATTTTAGCTTGTGTATTTATCGTTATCGTGGTTCTTATGAAGGACACAAAGACACAGATGTCGCAGACAATTTCGGGTTCCAGCGCGGACAGCTTCTATCAGAAGAACGCTGGCAGAACCAAGGAAGCAATGCTGAACAAGGCAACGATAGTTTCGGCGATAATCTTCTTCGTACTTGCACTTGCGGTCAATATTATAAATGTGTATTTCGGCGGTTCCGGCAAGACTTCGGATACCTCCTCGGCGGTAAGTTCGTCCGTTACATCGGATGTTGCGAGCGACGCCGGCGAAGATACCTCAAGCGAGATAACGGTCGAGGCGGACGGTGCGGATGAAAGCGATACATCTGCTGAAAGCGACTCGGCTGCCGAGTCTGAATCTTCCGCAGACGAAGAGGCAAGCACCTCCGAGGCTGAATAAAAAAACACGGACAGGTCTTAGTGCCTGTCCTTTTTGTTAAATGTATGTTAATTACGTCCCGATGGGAAATAATATTCGGGGAACAACGTGAAAGGAATTTATATGAACAGACTTAAAACCGGCATTATGGCTGCCCTCTTCGGCGCGGGTGAAGAAGGTATGTCCGAAAAGGAGCTTGTAAAGGCTCTTGAGCTTCCGAAAAAAGGCGCAAAGAAGCTTGCGGATTCCCTTGCGGAGATGAAGCGCTTCGGCGACGTTACAAATAAAAAGGGCGTATGGCGCATAAAAACTCCCGAGGATTATTTCGAAGCGGTCATAACCCGCGTATCGCCGAAGTCGGGTTTTATGACGAAGCAGGGCGATACCCCCGAGGAATATTTCGTGCGCGGCCGCGATATGATGGGCGCAATTCCCGGGGATGTTGTCATGGCGAAGAAGATATGCGACGCGGACGAGGTAAATCACCACAGCGCCGAAGCAGTGGTCATGGATATCCTCCGCGAAAGCGATATGTTGATGACGGGCGTTATCGTTGCGGAGAATAACAGGTTCATGGTGCTTCCCGATAAGCTCTGCGGCGAGCCGCTGGTCATCGCCAAGGCGGGAAAGAAGCCGCTGTCCGTGGGCGACAAGGTGGTATTTTCTATAAAGAAACGCGGCGAGCGTCATTTTGACCATACCGTTGCAATAGAGGACAGTTTCGGCTCCTGCGAAAATGCAAAGGCGGGGGCAGAGGCGTATATGCTTGCAAACGGACTGCACACGGAGTTCCCCGATGAAGTGCTGTACGAGGCTTCCCAGCTCAATATTGACGATCCCGACCCCGACGAGGTTTCCCGCAGGCTAGACCTGCGCGGCGAGCCTATTTTCACGATAGACGGTGCTGATACAAAGGATATCGACGACGCGGTCAGCATTACGAAGGTAGAGGGCGGATACAAGCTGGGTGTGCATATCGCGGATGTTTCCCATTATGTAAAGAAGGGCAGCAAGCTGGACGAAGAGGCATTCTACCGCGGCACATCCATCTACTACGCCGACAGGGTAGTTCCCATGCTTCCGAAAGAGCTTTCCAACGGTATATGCTCGCTCAATCCCAACGTGGACAGGCTGGCGTTTTCCTGCCTTATGGATGTCAGCGCAGACGGCAAACTGCTTGGCTACCGCTTTGAAAAATCCGTTATCAGAAGCCGTGTAAAGGGCGTTTATTCCGAGGTGAACGCTATTATCGACAACACCGCCGACGATAACATCAAGGAGAAATACGCCCGCGTTATAGACCGCATTCCTGTTATGCTGGAACTTGCGCAGATACTCGAAAAGAACCGCAAGGACCGCGGCGCCCCGGAGATAGACACCACAGAAAGCAAGATAGTCACCGACGAAAACGGCGTCTGCATTGATGTAAAACCGCGGGAGCGCGGCGTTGCCGAGAAGATAATCGAGGAGTTCATGCTGATGGCGAACAACTCTGCGGCGGCGCTTGCAATGCGCGAGAAGATTCCGTTCGTGTATCGTGTTCACGAAGCACCCGCCCCCGAGAAGCTCATTGCGCTGAACGAAACACTGACCGCGCTGGGGATCAATCCGGAGGGAATAACCGAGCGCGCCACTGCGGCGGACCTCGCGAAGATACTCAGCGACAACAAGGAAAGCGACAGATACGAGGTTATAAACAGGATAGTTCTCCGCACGATGATGAAAGCGCGCTATTCCGACGAGCCGCTTGGTCACTACGGACTTGTAATGCCCGAGTACGCGCATTTCACCTCCCCGATACGCCGATACGCCGACCTTTCGATACACCGCATTCTCACGGATTATGTGTACGCACTCAGCACCGAAAAGCTCTGCAAGAAGTACAGCGAGTTTGCGTACAAGGCGGCGCTTCAGGCAAGCAACACGGAACTTTCCGCAGTGCGCTGCGAGCGCGACTGCGAGAACCTCTACATGGCGGAGTATATGAAGAACCACATAGGCGAGGAATATGAGGGCTTTATCTCCGGCGTGAGCCCGAGCGGAATTTTCGTTTCCCTGCCGAATACCGTGGAGGGAATGATATCCGTTACACATCTTCCGCTGGGTGAATATGAGGTGCAGCACAGCGTTATCCTCACGGGTGCAGCCGACGGAAGCGTTTTCACCGTGGGCGACAAGGTGAAGATAAAGTGCATTTCCGTTAATGTTAACGGCGGATTTATCGACTTCGATTTTGCGGATAAAAAGACAAAGGAATGATAATGTCAATATAGCTTTACACATTTCACTCAAAAAATTTGAGCAGCAGTGCAACGGAATAAATATTCACGCAGTGTATGGGGTGGATATTTATTCCATTTAGGCTGTTGCTTTGTCCGTCTTATCAGAGTAATATCTGCAGTGCCTCTCTGTCGGAGGAATTCCGCCTATCGACGAGCATATCCGGCGCTAGTCATGCTTTGTTTACTCCATACTCGTTCAGCATGGCTCTGTATGAAGCGCTTGTGTACTGGCCTCCGAGGTCGGAATGGAGTACCACACCACTAAATTCGGGATACGCTGCCGCTGTATTTTCGACAGTTGCAGCGCATAACTCGGCTCTCATATTATCGTCCATTGACAGCCCGACAGCCGTCAGGTCGCAGCAATCAAATATCGCCGGCACATATAACTTGCCGTTTTTAGCTTTGACCTCTGTGATGGCCGTTACACATTTACTGAAAGGCTTGTCGGATTTATAATCACGTTTCAGCAGGTCGTCTGACTTTCGCGCTTCCATTCGGCTTACTGTATCAGGAATCTTACCTCGCTTTTCATCCGGCTTGTGCTTCTTGTACTTCCACTTGAATCTCATTACATTTTTAAGCTGGCGGGGTAAAATGCCTGAATCTATCATTTAGAAAATGGTGGGACAATAAGCGAAAAACAGCTTTTTGTCCGGTTTTGCTCGTCCCGAAATCTGCCCGGGCGTCCACCTGAGCATAAATTTTGCCGGCATACGATTCCGTAATGCCGGCTCTTTCAGCTTTGGCTTTCTGCCACAGTTTTTTTCGTGTGTGATACAGTTTGTCTGTGCGATGTGCGGAATATGTACCATCCGCTTTGCTGTTTCTGCGGAATTCTCGGCTCACAGACGAGGCTGACCGCTTCAGCACCCTTGACAATTTTCTTCCCGCTGTGGTTAAATGAGCGTAATGACACATATTGTTTCCTCATTTTTATGGTTGTGTAGTTGCTCCCATTATATCATATCCGCAAGGATATGATATAATGGGAGCAAGGATATGCACGGAGTTCACTAAAGGTGAACTCCATCATGAGGTCCTTTATGCGTCATTATCTTTTTCCGGACTGCTGCACTTACATTGTAAATCTATCCAACATAATTATCGCTTCAAATGCTTTTCGATCCCATCAGCGATATCTGCGCGGCACTCGTCAACTATTCCGAAATCCTTTTCCTTGTAGTTCCATGCGGCACGACCGAAACCGAATTTATCAAATACAGCATGGATATCATCGTACCAGCGGAGCAGGTCATCGCCGCCCACCTTGTCGATAACGCCGTATTCACCGCAATAAACCGGGACGTTCATTTTCCTGCCGACATCAGCGGCGACCTGCATTTCCGCTTCCATGAAACGGCGGTCTACGATATCTATGGGGTAATTCTCGTAAGCCTGTGCGAGGTCCGGACCGATGAATTTGAGGGATTTTTCATAGTATTCCTTTGTCGGAGCGGGATAGCTTATTTCGCACTCGTCGGTCATTTTATCTATCCAGTACGCTTTCTGGTGTGTGAATACCAGCGGATTGTAGTAGTGGAAATTGAACACGATATGCTCGTCACACGGCTTGTCAAGCAGCGTCAGACCGAAAATGCTGTTCTGATAAATGCCGCCGATAAGCACGAAATTATCCGGAGCGTATCTGCGAATTTCGGTTATCGTGCGTGCGGCGATGCGGTTCCATATCTCCGCGAAACGGCGCTCGGTTATCTCGTTGAGGAGTTCGAAAGCAACGTCGTTACGATTGCCAAAGCGTTTTGCAATGCAGCTCCATAGGTTCACGAAAATATCCTGATAGCGCTGATTCTCGAAAAATCCGGATTCCTGCTCGCCCTTGTCGAACGAAAAACCCATTGTCTTGTGCAGGTCGAGAATTATATTTAATCCGTGCGCATTGCACCAGTCTGCGCAGCGCTCCAGAAGCTTCAGACCGCTTTCCAGCACGTCGCCGTTTTCATCAAGAATTATGTTGTAGTCAAACGGCAGGCGCACATGGTCGCAGCCCCACGAAGCTATTCTTGCGATATCTGCTTCTGTGATAAAGCTTTCGATATGTTCCTTTTCGTAGCCGCACTGGGAAAGCCATCCGCCGAGGTCAACGCCGTTCCTGTATCCCTTGAATTCGTTCATTTTCAGCCCTCCTCTGCCGCGGTGAAGTCCACGGACTTATATTCCGCTGTAATCGGAACCGTGCCGTCAAACGCGTTCAGCCAGCCGTCAACGCCTGTTCCCGGCCATACATTCATCATTATCTTGCCGGGGGTGGAGGGAATATTCTCTGTCGCCGTGTAGACTGCCTCGCCGTCAACGTACCATGTGATGCTGTCCGCCTGCCAGTCGAAGCCGTAGGTGTGGAACTCCTCAGAAGCGTCAAAGCCGAGGTCGTATAAAAATTCGTGATTTCCCCTGCCGCCGGTGAAGTAGTTGAACTGCACCTTTGTGGTGTCCTTGCCGAGAAATTCAATGTCTATCTCATCCCACGGGTTGTTGTCAGAGGGGCCCGTGTAGGTGAAGAACGAGCTTACTACGCCGTCGTTCTTTATCGGCTTCATAACGACCTCGTACATACCATAGCCGTAGAAATCCCGTGAACGGAACTCCGCGCCGGAATAGGGCGGCTTGTCCAGCAGGTCCTTATCAATGGTGAGCTTCATTGAGCCGTCGGAAATACTGCCGTTGCTCTTGCGCCATGTGCAGTTGAACATCGAACCGTTCGACCAGCCGTCCGAAAATTCGAATTTCTCGCTTACATCGTCGTAGGTTCCGGTGAGGTCTGCGAGTACGCTGCTTTCGGCCGGGGCTTCAGTTGTTTCTGCCATGGAAGCTGTCACCTCCGAAGTCTGCGACGACTCCACTGCGGAGGAAGCGCTGTTATTCGCGGAACAGCCGCAGAGTGCGACAGTTCCTGCAATGAGAACAATGCTGATAATGCGTTTTTTCATAATATATCACGTTCCTTTCTGAGGTCTGGGAGTTCTGCCTTGTGTCTTGATTTTAGCATAAAATCCCGCGCGATTATATTACGATACGCATAAAAATATCACGTTTTTAGTTTTATTTTATTTCCACGCCGGCTTTCATTCCGGAGGAAGAATGGTAGTATTTTTCGCGGTACTGTTTCGGCGTAAGCCCTGTTTCCTCGCGGAATTTCTGTATAAAATGGCTGTGGGAGCTGAACGCGAGAAAGTTTCCGACGTCCACCGCTTCATACCGTGAATATTTCAGCATCTGGCAGGCGGCGTCTATCTTTTTCTTCAATATGTATCGGTTGAGTGTAAGTCCGGTTTCCGTGCGGAACAGTTTTGAAAGGTACTGCACCGAAAGCCCTAACTCCTCCGCAATATCGCTCACCATCAGCTTTTCGTGCAGATGGTCGTAGACGTACTCCATGCATTTCGTGACCTGATAGCAGTAGCTGCTGCCGTTTTTCAGTCTAGCCATTCGCTCGGTAAAGTCCGTGATAAGTTCGGAATGTATCGCGTTTATCTCCTCTGTGGAAGCCGCAAGATCTGCTTTTCTTATATAGAGGTCGCTGAGATTATAAGCGGTTTCGCGTTCCATTCCGCCCTCAACGCAGAAACGCGTGATGAACGACACCGTTATTACAAGGTGGTATTTCAGATTACGCAGGCGGTCGGTGGAAAGCACGCCGAAACCCTCCCCGCCAAGCGGCGTTGAAAGCGTTCTTGCGGCGTCCATATCGCCGCGCTTTACAGCCTCGTAGAAACGCATTTCGTTCTCTACAGGGGTGTGGGTCATGGAGTTTTCGCGCATTTCAAATTCTATGCGCGACAGTTCTTTGTGTAGTTCGCTCATTGCCTTTTCTCCTTTTTATAAGGAAGTATCATTGAATATATTATACAAAAAAATCTCACGTCCGTCAAGCATTTCGGATAAACTGACGATACAAATGTTAAATTTCTGATATAACGCAAGTTAAGTTAATGCTATAATATAGACAACAAAAGGACAGACAGCCGAAAAACATTACGACAGGCTGCACGACAAAAACGCGATCTGAAAGGAAGAACCATCATGAAAAAGTTTATCTCCATTATCACCGCCGCTGCCGCAGTTGCAGCAATCTCCGCTACCGCAGGCGCTTACTCCATCAACAAGGACCTCGGCTTTGGCTGGAGCACCAGCGTGACCATCGGCGCAGAGGAATTTGCAGACGTGACCCCCGACACAACAGTCACCATCACCTACAATGTAAATGAAAGTCTTGCTGACATGGAGGGTCAGAACTACTGGTGCATCAAGCCCATGGTGAATGACGCAGGCTGGCCTTTCATCAGCACGCTGAACGGCGCGGTTCTTTCCGAGGGCGGCGACAGCTACACGCTCGAGATGGACAGCTCCTCCATGAGCTTCACCATCCCTGCCGACCAGCTTGAGCTTCTTCAGAATGCGGGCATGGCTGTTATGGGGCACGGCATTGAACTGCTTGAGATGACATTCTCCGATGAGCCTGTATCCGCTCCCGCGGACAGCGCTGAAATCGACGATGATGGCGCAAACGACGAGGTTACAGAAAAGAGCAATCCCGATACAGGCGTTTCCGGTATCGCAGTAGTAGCAGGCGCAGCGGTTATCGCGGCGGGCGTGCTTTTCGCGACCAGAAGAAAGTAATTTCGTTTAAGAAAGGATCGTGCAGAATGAAAAACATTACACGAATCACAGCGGCGGCGCTTGCGATTTGCTCCGTGCTTGCGGTTACGGGCTGCGATGAGCAGCAGGCGGTCGGCGCTCCGAATTCCTCCAATGTCCCGGCGCAGGCGACTACCGCAGGCACAACAGCAACAATGAATAAGGAGGACGCCGACAAAATAGCCGAAATCGACATCGGCGCCGAAAAGCTGGAAAACGGCGTTGTTAAGTTCCTTTCCTCATGGGATCTGAACCCTGCGGAGGGTCAGCCGATAGCGCCTGCCTTAGAGATGTTCCAGACGCAGTTTGGCGGAAAGATAGAATACATCAATACTCCCTGGGACAGTCGTTACGACAGGCTCGCCGTGCTTGTTCAGTCCGACGATTCTCCTGATATGTTCAGCGCGGGCGACATGGATGTATTTCCTAAGGGCGCGATAAACGGAATGTTCGATCCGCTTGATGAGTACGTTGATTTCAGCAGCGAGCTGTGGGCACCCATGAGCGCGGTAAACGAGCAGTTTTCGTTCAACGGAAGCCACTATGTCGGCGCTGTCGATGTTGAAAGCGACTGCGTAATGTTCTACAACAAGAATACTATCCACGACAATTCCCTTGACGACCCCGCAGAGCTTCTCAAGGAGGGCAAGTGGACATGGGAAGCATTCTGGGAAATGATGACGAAGTTCTGTGATGTTGACGCCGAAAGATATGCAACCGACGGCTGGTGGTTCGAGGGCGGATTTTCCCTCACGACAGGCGTTCCTTATGTCGGAATGAGCGACGGAAAGATCGTGCAGAATCTTGACAGCGCAATGCTTGAAAAGGCGCAGACCTTTATGCTGAACATGAACACAAATAATTTTCAGTTCCCGAAAGCACAGTACAACTGGCAGGTTCAGCCGAAGCGCATCGCAGATGGAAAGACCCTGTTCTATCCGGTAGGTCTGTACGCAATGTACCCCTACAATAATTACATTCAGGATTTTGCAAACAATCAGGAAGATGTAATGTTCGTTCCCATGCCTAAATGCGATGAAGCCGATGAATATTATCTGCCTGCAAGAGTTTCCGGATTCTCGCTGGTAAAGGGCGCGAAGAACCCCGAGGGCGTAGCCGCTTATCTTAATTGCGCAATGGCTACCCGCGACAGCGAAGCGGCTGTGGAGATAGGCAAGCGCCAGGCATTCGAGGAGTACAACTGGACGCAGGAGCAGTGGGATATGTACCGCCTTGTAAACCAGATGACCGCCGAGCACCCGGTGATCGAGATGTACAACGCCGTTACCTCCAACGTAGCCGACCTCGTCAACAATCCGATGAAGGAAGCATACAACAACGGCGCAAGCTGGACGCAGACCCGTGAAACTATCCGCGCGGCAGTCCAGGCGGAGCTTGATTCGGCTAACGAAAAGCTTGCCGAAAAGAGCTGATTATCCGACTAAACCAAATAGGTGAACCCAAATATTTTTAGAACGAGCCCGATAAAAACGTCGGGCTCGTTCGCTTTTTATAGCTTTCCATTTGCAATTTCTGGGCGGCTTTTGCTCTGCCGCTAAAGCGTTGGTATAGCATGGAAAAGCTATTGACAGTTTGAGCTAAATTATTGAAATGACATATCTTTTCTGCTGCAATTCATCGTGGTGAGAACGATTGCAGAGATAAAATTCATTTGCATTTTCTCGGGGGATTTCTTAATTACAATAAAAAACTCAGAATTTAGACTTGTTCCGCTAAAATCAGGCTTCGGCATAATAGCTTATATTATGGCGTTTTTAATATATTGTGCAGGATAATTTAGATAAACTTGCACACTTTTCATAAAAATGAAATATTGCTATTGACATCTTGCAAGTTTGTGTGTATAATCTAGTCATAAAAACAAATCCGGAAAGTCCGGAACACAAGAAACACAGGGAAAGGACAGCTCTATGATACGTTTGGAAGATGTACATAAAAGCTTCGGAGATTTTGAAGTTCTGAAGGGAATCAACCTTCATGTCAAGGAGGGTGAAAAGCTGGTAATAATCGGACCGAGCGGCTCCGGAAAGAGCACGCTTATCCGCTGCATGAATTACCTTGAAGAACCGACCTCCGGAAAGGTTTACGTTCACAATCACCTGATGAGCAGAAAACGAAGGGCGTTCATCAATAAGGTTCATTCCTCAATGGTGTTTCAGCAGTTCAACCTGTATCCACATCTGACGGTAATGGAAAACTTGACTTTAGCCCCTATGAAGCTGAAAAAAGTGCCGAAATTTGAAGCCGAGCAGACGGCAATGAAATACTTAAAGCGCGTTGGTCTGGAGGAAAAAGCAAACGTCTATCCGACCACCCTATCGGGAGGACAGCAGCAGCGCATCGCGATTGCAAGGGCGCTCACAATGCAGAACCGCGTGATATTCTTTGACGAGCCGACATCGGCGCTTGATCCTGAAATGGTTCAGGAAGTGCTTGATGTAATGATCGAGCTTTCCCACGAAAAAAATTTCACCATGGTGGTGGTCACACATGAGATGGGATTCGCCAGGGAGGTCGCCGACAGGATCGTTTTTGTGGATGGCGGAAAAATACTTGAGGAGGGTACTCCGGAGCATTTCTTCACGAACCCCACCAACGAGCGAACCAAGGCGTTCCTCAGCAAAATAATTCGTTGATACAGCCATCGGGCTGATTATAAAAAGACTAAATGAGAAAGGGTAATCAACTATGAAACTGAAAAATTTATTTGCAGCTTTGGCTGCCGGAACAATGATCTTCTCCCTTGCAGGCTGCGCAGGCGGTACTTCAAGTTCTTCAAGCACATCGTCAAACGCAGAAAGTTCCTCGGCGGCGGACAGCTCCGCAGCCGATGATACTACCGTATCCGGCGGCGTGCTGAAAGTAGGCGTAAAGGACGCTGTAAAGGGATTTGGATTCAAAGATCCGCTTTCCGGCGAGTACGAGGGCATGGAGATCGAGATCGCAAAGAAGCTTGCCGACAGCCTTGGCTATGATGACGTTGAGTTCACCACCGTTACCGCCGCCACCAGAACGGAACTGCTTGATTCCGGCGACCTTGACTGTGTCCTTGCGACATTCACCATTACGGAAGAGCGCAAGAAGAGCTGGGATTTCTCAACGCCTTACTACACCGACGCAGTTACCGTCCTTGTTGAAAAGGCTGACGGCATCACCGACCTTTCCGGTCTTGTTGGAAAGAAGATAGGCGTTTCCACCGGTTCCACCTCCGCGTATGCGCTGGTTAAGGCAATGACCGAAAAGGGACTGCTCGGCGACTATACTCTGCCCGAAACCTCCGCTGATTTCGACATTTCCTCGTTCGAGTCCAACGGAACTTCCTTTGAGCAGTTCGGCGATTATCCCGCTATTTCCAATGCGATGACTGCGGGAACAGTTGACGCTTTCTGTGTTGATAAGTCTATCCTTGCCACATACAAGACAGACGACCGTGATTACATCACAGACACATTCTCTCCGCAGGAATACGGCGTTGCAACCAAGAAGGATTCTCCGCTTTCCTCCAAGATCGACGAGCTTATAAAGGGCTGGCTCGAGGACGGTACTATTGACGGATTTATTACAGAATTTGGTCTGAACTGATACTACATAGAATCGACAATGGCGGCAGTTGAACAAGCTGCCGCCATTATTTCAAGGGAGGGGATAAGATGTTTGACGCAGAAAAATGGGGGCTGGTGTGGACTCATCGGCAGACCTTTATTGACGGAACGATCTCGACGCTGCTGATGGCATTATTCGGACTTGCACTCGCAATGATCATAGGCGTAGTCATCGGACTTATGGCGACCAGCCACACAAAACCGCTGCGCGTTATCGCAAGGGTATATGTTGAAATAATCCAAAACACACCGGTAATGCTCCAGGCGCTGTTTCTGTTTTACGCAGTCACATTTTCCGGGGTGAAAGGGTTTTCGGCGCTGATATGCGGAATTATCGCGCTTGGAATTTATCACGGAGCATATATTTCCGAGGTTATCCGCACCGGCATACAGTCCGTGCCGATCGGGCAGTCGGAAGCGGCGTATTCGCAGGGCTTCGGTCAGATCGCCACTATGTGGTACATCATTCTTCCGCAGACCATCAAGATCATTCTTCCTCCCATGGTGAATCAGGTCGTGAACCTCATCAAGAACACCTCGTGTATGTTCCTTGCGGGCGGCGCGGTGGATCTTATTTCCCGTACGAACGCCTTTGCAGTCGGCGAGGGCACAGGCTCCGCGGCGGGTCAGTGCTACATAATCGGCGGCGTCATATTCTTCGCAATATGCTTCCCGCTGTCCATGCTGGCATCGCACTGGGAAAAGAAGCTCAAGGCAAGGGATACCGTATCCGTTCCCGTTCAGAAAAAGGTTGACGATATCACGGACGCCGAGCTTGACATGATAATAAGCGGTAAAGGGGGCGAGCGCTGATGGAAGAACTGATGGGCAGCCTTAGAATGATAAGCAACGGCAACGTGCTGCTGTACATTCTGAAAGGCGTGGGATTTACTTTAGGCATCGCGTTCTTTGCGGTGGTTCTGGGAATAATCGTAGGCACAGTGCTGGCTCTTGCGCGAAACTATTGTACAAAGGGCTGGACGAAAGCTTTCAAATATATTGCCACGGCGTACATAGAGGTGTTCAGAAATACCCCGCTCATGCTGTGGATATTTATAGGATTGGTGTTTTTCCCATCCATAGAATTTCCGCAGGACGTGTCTAAATTCTTCGGGCTTTCCCGAACGGAGCTTGCGGTTCTGTTCAAGGCGATAATAGCGCTGGTGCTTTTTACCTCGTCCGTAATTGCGGAGATCGTCCGCGGCGGTCTGAACTCTATTCCCAAGGGACAGTTTGAGGCGGCGTATTCGCAGGGATTTAATTTCTTCCAGACGCTCTGGCTGATAATTCTCCCGCAGACATTCCGGAATATCGTCCCGACCCTGCTCAGCCAGGTGATCACAACAGTAAAGGATACCTCCTACATCGCAAATATTGCGACTGCGGAGCTCATGGGCAGAACATTCCAGTTGATACAGATATCGCCGAATTTCACGGGGCTCAGCACGCAGAATGTATCTGATGTATTCGTACTCTGCGGATTGGCGTGCATTATCTACTTTGTGATAAACTTCACGCTGTCCTGCATTGTAAGACATATGCAGAAGCCCAGGAAGAAAACGGCGTTTGTCGCTGTTGCCGAGTAAAAGCAAAAGAGGATACGACCGTGTATCCTCTTTTTTCGGAGTTTGATATGAAAATATGGATAAATGCTCCGTTTTCTGCGGAAAATATGGAGCTTATAAAAAATGCGGCAGTCGGCTGCGAGGTGATTTCCTCAGTCGATCCCGTACCGGACGCCGAAATCATCGTGGGTCAGCCGCCGAAGAATTTTTCGGGTGTTAAGCTGCTGCAATCCACAAACTCGGGAGTAGAGAAGCTGCTTTCCGTTATTCCGGAGGACGTAACGATCGCCTGCTCCACCGGGGCTTTCGGCGAGGTCATTTCGGAATACATCATCGGCGGGGTGCTGGCTTTGAGCAGGAATTTGTTTCAATACCGCAAGCATCAGTGGCAGCATATGTGGCGTGATATCCCGCAGGGTGCGCTGCTTTGCGGAAAAAACGCGCTTATCCTCGGCTGCGGAGATATCGGGACTTCGACGGCGGAAAAGCTTCGTGCGTTCGGAATGAACGTGACGGGGATACGGCGCACCCCCGTTACGACCCGCTCGTTTGACCGGGTTTTCGGCATGGATATGCTTGAGAAACTCCTTACTGAAGCAGATTTGCTGATATGCTGCCTGCCGCATACATCCGAAACTGTCGGGCTGCTGTCCGAAAAGCGGATAGCGCTGCTGAAGCGCGGGGCTATGATCGTGAATGTCGGCAGGGGCTCGCTGATAGATGAACCCGCGCTGATAAACTCGCTGGAAAATGGCGATATTTTCGGCGCGGTGCTTGATGTATTCGCACAGGAACCGCTCCCGGAAAGCTCCCCACTGTGGGATATGGAAAACGTGCTGATAACTCCGCATATTTCCGGGCCGTCTTTCGGGCATTTCCCGGAGGTGGAACGCAGAATAGCCGAGATATGCGCGGATAACATTTCGAGGTATCTCTCGGGGCAGCCGCTCGTCAATGTTATCGACCGTTCAAAGGGCTATGCAGCCAGGGAGAATTTCTATGGTTGAGTTGGATTTTCTGACATTCCTGATAGTATGCCCACTGGTGGGCCTTGCGGGATTCGTCGACGCAATAGCGGGCGGCGGAGGATTTATTTCGCTGCCCGCATACCTTATCTCGGGGGTTCCTCCGATAAACGCGGTGGCTACAAACAAAATCAGCTCCGCAATGGGAACTGCCCTCGCAACGATACGCTACGGAAAAATGGGGTACATAAATGCGCGTACTACCGTTCCGTCAGTGGCGCTTGCGCTGGTTGGCTCATGGCTGGGCGCAGAGCTTGCGATGAGATTAAGCGATGATGTGATACGCATTGCAATGATAGTGCTGCTTCCGCTGATGGCGGTGTATGTGCTGCGCAGCAAGCGTCTTGCTGACGAAAGCGGCAGCGAATATCCTTTAAAAAAGACTATTGCCATAACTATGGCGATAGCTTTTCCGATAGGCATATACGACGGATTTTACGGCCCCGGCACGGGCACGATCCTTATGACGCTGCTTGTGGGAGCCGCTCATTACAGCCTAAAAAACGCCGCCGGAACAACTAAAGTCATAAATCTCAGCACGAATGCCGCAGCGCTGTTCACTTATCTTCTAAGCGGAAAAACTCTGATACTGCTCGGCGTGACGGCGGGGCTGTTCAACATTGCGGGCGCGTATCTTGGGACCAAATTCTTTTCGGAAAAAGGCGCGGCGATTGCTAAGCCGATGATAATTACAGTTATCTTCATTTTCTTTGTAAAAATAATCGGGGAAATGCTGGGATTCTTCTGAACGGGGGTGAAATATATGAAAGCGGGATTCCGTCTGCCGCCTGTGGGCAACCGTATAATCAAGTCAGCGGTGGGGGTGCTCCTATGCTGGTGCGTTTATCTGCTGCGCGGGAGAAACGGAATCCCATTCTATTCGATGCTGGCGGCATTGTGGTGCATTCAGCCTTATATCAACAAAACTATGAGCATGGCGCTTCAGCGAACTGTCGGCACGCTTATCGGCGCAGCGTTCGGGCTTATCACTATCATACTGGAAATATACGCGTTCAATATATATGACCAGCCGCTGGGTTTTCTTGTCGTTGCGCTGATGATTATTCCGGTGATTTATACGACCGTGCTGATAAAGCGCCCGAATGCAAGCTATTTTTCCTGTGTTGTATTTCTGTCGATAACGGTCATACATATGACGGACGACGATCCGTTCATGTTTGTACTGAACCGCGTTTTGGATACATTTATCGGCATAGCGGTCGGAATGCTCGTGAACTCCGCAAGGCTTCCGCGCCGCCGTGTAACTGACACGCTTTTCACCGCCGAGCTTGACGATATGCTGTCGCCAATTTCCGAACAGCTTACGCCGTTTTCAAGAGTGGAGATAAACAGGATGCTGGCAGAGGGATTGAAATTCACACTGGTCACGATGCGTACTCCTGCTTCGCTTATGGGGGTATTGTCAGACGTGGAACTTGATCTTCCCGTGGTGGTGATGAACGGCGCCGCCTTGTACGATTTCCGCAGCAACAGCTACGTCAAGGCGTACATCATCTCCGGAGATACCTGTGAAAAGATACACTGTATCGCAAATGCTGCGGGAATGAATGTTTTCACCAATGCGCTTTGCGACGACAGCCTTGTAATATATTACGACAAGCTTAAAAACAAGGCTGAAAAATCTATTTTCTCATCTCTTAAAAAATCACCCTATCGAAATTATATCAACCGAAAACCGCAGCCGGAGGATCGCGTAATATATCTGATGATAGTGGACTTAAGCGACAGAGTGTCCGGGTTATACGATCAGCTTGTTCATAGCGAGGTCGGCCGGCTTCTGAAAATAATCACCTATCCATCGCAGGATTACCCCGGGTACAGCTACATTAAAATTTATAACAGAAATGCAGGAAAGCAGCATATGACAGAGATACTGTGCAAAGAATACGGAATTGAAAAGTGCAGCACCATCACCTCTAATGGCTCGCGAAGCATGAACAGCATCGCACGAAACCTGAAACGCAGCTTTGAACCGCTGATATTCAGGACTATAAAGTAAGTTTTCCTGTTGCGGCCTCTTTTTCCGGCAAACCCACGCTGCCTGTCCTTCCGATCATCATAAGATAATCTTTCGGGGCAATGAAACGCGTTGCTGTCCGCGTAAGCTGATACGGAATGATAACGCCGTGTATGACGCAATGCCTTATTCTGACTTTCCATATGCACTGCTTCGTTATATTTTCGGCTATTCTGCTTATAAAGCTTTTTTATTATTTCAGACCCTGATTTTTTTGTTTTTATTTCGTCCACTTTTCATCCGCCGTTTTTTCTTTCCCGCATATACGTCAGCAAAATAATTTTTAGTGTATAAGCAAAAATACGAAACTTTTTCCGTTTTCGTTTGTTTAATTAAGTGAAAGGGTAATTATACGAAAGGAGGCGGCAGAATGGACAACGGCTCTGAAGCATACAAACGATTTCTTTCGGGGGACGACCGCGGGCTTGAACAGGTGATCGGTCAGTACAAGGACAGCCTGATATTTTTCCTTATGCAGTATGTCAAAAGCGTCGATATTGCGGAGGAACTTACGGAGGATACGTTCGTGGCGCTGGCGGTGAAACGGCCGGCGTTCAGCGAGAACGCAAAGTTCCGCACATGGCTGTTCACGATCGCGCGCAACAAGGCTCTGAACTATCTTCGCAGCGCGGCGTTCCGTAAAAATGTTCCGATAGACGAAGCAGAGGAGGTGTTCCTCCCCGGAAGTCCAGAGCAGCATCTGCTGGAACAGGAGCGCTACCGCTCGCTGTACAGTGCGATGAGCAGGCTTCCGTCAAATCAGCGCGAGATGATATGGTTCGTCTATTTCGAGGAAATGAGCATCGCTCAGGCGGCGGGCATCATCCACAAAACGCAGCGGCAGGGGAACAGCATTCTGTTCCGTGCAAGGCAGAACTTAAAAACGATTCTGGAAAAGGAGGGCTTTGAGTATGAAAACAAGTCATGAAATGGCACAGAGCGTTCTCAAAAAGCGCGACAGGATACTCCGCAGACGGCGCATACTGATGACCTCCATCGGTGCGGTCGGCGGGACTGCCGCAGTCGCCGCGGCGCTTGTTATAACTATGAATATCAACCGCCCGCGCGGCGTCGACCTTATCGAAAGCGGCTCGGTGGTTCAGATAGATACTCTGCCGAATAGCCCGCTGTCGCTTATCGGGGTATCTTATGAGGACGGCAATTACCGCGTCGATACGGAAAGCTGGGAGGTGCTGACCGACTGCGACATTTTCCGCGAGTATTTCTTCGGGACATGGGATTCGGACGGCAGTATCTTAGGATCATCGGAATTTACTATTGACGACACTGAAAACAGCTCTTTGTTTGCGCAGGAGAGTCCTCTGTGGCTGCGGGACTTCTACCGCGTAAGCGGCGATGTGTACGCTTTCATTGCCGACGGCAACGCGGTTTCGTGGCTGTTCTGGCTTGACGGCTCCGCCCCCGATACGATGTATTTTGAGGAAATGAACGGCGGGATTTTTTATGACCACCTCAACAGCGGAACAACCGTGCTCACAAAGACGGATGAACCGATAAAACAGCCCGAAAACGCATTCCTGAGCATATTCAGGCTTCGCGAGATGGCACAGAAATATGGCATTGACATGGAAACGCTGCTCAATATCGAATATGATATCGGCAAGGATTATATGCTGTATCACGACAAATACCAGAACTACCCCGTATACCTTGTTTCGGAATCCGATGACGAGATCGTGCTTCGCACAAAGGTTGGAAACCCGATGACCAAGGAAGAGATATCCGTAGAATACACGCTTTCGCGGGAGGACGGTGTGTGGAAGCGTACATCCCTTACGATAGCTAAGCCCGAGGGCTACACCGATTTCGACAGCGCGGATATTCCGAATATCACGCCGGAGGAAAGAGGCCTGCAGGCTATGGGCGCACGGAATATCCTGCTTGATACAAAGCAGGCAGGCGCTTTCTCCGTGCTGCTTGTTGGCGATTATGTCACCACCGACAACGCTGGGCATTCGGGAATGATAAGCTGTTTCGACTTTGGGGTTCAGATATACGATGGTAATACGGTCAGCGATCTGGCAGGAGCACATTCCGGTGCAGGGGCGGGAGATTACTGGATCTATACCGACAGATTTTCCGACTATACGGACGTATTCCGGTTCGGTGATAATTATATCATTGCGCTTCGATATTATGATACCGACGGGGCACGCTATACGATCTTCATTGCGATAAAGGACGGGACATTTTATCCCGAGTTGATTGGAGATTACTCTGCAGTTACCAGTGTTCAGCTGGACGTGACGACCTGGCTTTCTAAAAACTATTCGGTTGACGTGGATTCCTGCACCATAACCGATAACGACAGCGGAATTTCCTACGTTTTCGACTTCGACGCGATAAGCGAAACCTTTACACGGCCGCACTATACGGCGGTGAAAGCTGACAGCAGCGAATCCGTAAGCGACCGCCTTGCGGAAATGTGGCTGAATAAGTGGCAGGAGATAACCGCAAACACAGAATTTGTTCTTCCGCAGGTAAGCGTTTTCAGCCTTGACCTGCGCGACGGAAGTAAGCTTGCCGCATTTGTATATCCGAACTACAAATCATGCGGGGCGGTGTTCTATCGCATTTCCGATTCGGAGATAACCGAGCTCGGCAATGCAACGTGCGGCTCAGATTTCGAACTGCTCGAAAATTCCTCGGGGCAGTATCTTCACACAACAATCAGGTTTGCAGGCGGAGTCATGAATGCGGACAGTATATATGTTGACGATTCTTACTACCTGATAACCGAATCCTCGCTTGACCCCGTGCTCAGGGTAGGGATGGAGCTTTATAATGGAGAGGCGGTTTACTGGTCGGTATACGAGAACGGCGAATCCGTTTCCGTCACCGCCGAGGAGTACGAAAATCTTATCGCTTCCGCATTGCCCGACTTTGCGGCTGTAAGCACAGTCAACCTTGATAAGGACGGCGATTACAAAGTTGACGATTACTGCGCCTTTGAAGAGGATAAGGACGGATTAAGGGCGGCTGTTCGTTCGGCTCTCTGATTCGGACAGAATAAAACGCTCCCCTCTGCGGCATTTCTGCTGCGGAGGGGAGCGTGCTTTCTCGCGTAAACAGGCGCATTGCCGCTGTTGCAGGCGACCTTGCAATTTCGGAAAAATCGTGGTAAAATGAAAGCGGAGAGTGATATCATGAACGACAGCCTTACAATGCTTCTTGAAAAAGCAAAAAACAGCGCGGAACTTACGGAAAGAATTTACGCTACGCGCAATGAAAATAACCCTGTAAACGCACTCTGTGCGCTTGCCACCGAAGAGGGATTCCCGATAACAGCGGCAGAACTCATCTACGGCGGGGAGGAAACCTGCGCCGCAATGTGCCGCTCGGTGAACGGTGGCGGGGTGGATACTCCCGACGGATGGGACGATGTGTATGAGATGTTTTTTGCGGCGCTGGATTATTTGAATAAATAGGGTGAAGAAAAGCAACTCCCGCCTGCAAAGGCGGGAGTTGCGGTCTGTCATAGGTATAAAGCGGGCGCATTCAAAATGGTGCGCCTGTTTCGTGTTTATTGAAAATATTTTTATGATCCTGTCTGCGACAAACTATAGTTTTCGATTGTTATATAAATGAAAGACGTCCTTCAATTATATGAAAAGGAGGGAGCGCATGACCAACAGCGATGTCGAAAAATATATACGAATGTTCCATGTCATGCTGTATAGGCTGGCATTCAGCTACCTGCGCAGCGCCGCAGACGCCGAGGATGTGTGTCAGGATGCGTTCATGCGGCTGATGGAACGGCGGGGAGAATTTCCCGCCGACGAGGACTGCAGGCGCTGGCTTATCCGCGTAGTCATCAATCTCTCGAAAAACCTGCTTAAATACCGCCGGACACATGCCGAGCCGATGGAGTTTCCGTGTGAAATTTCGGGTGATTTTGCAGAGTTGTCCGCCGAAGCCGAACTGACGGACATGATAAAATCCATCCCGCCAAAATACGGCGCGGTGATTCATCTGTTCTATTACGAGGGCTATTCGGTGAAAGAGATAGCGCAGATACTCGGCATAAGCGTCACCGCTGTGACCTCTCGGCTGTCCCGGGGGCGCAGACGGCTCAAGAAGCTTCTTACAGAGGAGGAATGAATATGAAATACAAAACGCTGTTCAACGCAATACATCCCCCGAAAACCGACGACGAAATGATCCGTTCGGTGCTTTCGGGAAAAGATAAACCCGTCCCCGCTTATGCAGTTACCGCCGCGAAAAAGCATCGTTTCCGCACCCCTGCCGTCATTGCGGCTGCCGCTTTGGCGGCTTCGGTGGTGATTTCAGCCGCGGGTGCATACTGCGGCTGGGATTATTCAAGGATGTTCGATGGATTTTTCTCCCGCATTGCGGAGGAATCCGGGGGCTATGTCGATACGGGCATAGGCGCGCAGATTTCCGCCGCAGATCTGTCGCAGATGGGAACAGACCTCGACAAAACCGTGGATTTCGGCTGCGGCACCGTTACATTTACAGGAGCCGTCGCCGACAGCAATACTGTCATGCTGATGTACGATATCACCGTCGATGATGATATCCTGCTGGAATATCAAGAAAAATACGGCGGCGGAAATAACGTACTGGCGCGCATTTGGTTTGAGAATAACCCGACCGGCTGCAACTTTGCAGACGGCTTCGGAACAGGCAATTCGTGGACGACTGTGCTTTTCTATCAGGATGGATATTTGAGCAGGGACAGCGTGCTCGAGCTGGAATTTGATACGCTGACCCTGTGGTCCGGAGATAATTTTCCGTGGGAAATTGAACCCGAAGAACCCGTAAGTCTGTCCCTCCCGCTTGATTTCATGAATACGCAGCGCGTTGCACTTTCCCCCGAAGCCGAAACGACTCTTGATAATTACCGATACACCATTGAAGATGTAATCATCACGCCGCTCAGCATTCAGTGGTATGCCCGGCGCGGCGAGAAAAGCGGTAAATTGCAGGGCGAAACAGACCCGCTTATATTCCGCTTCAAGGATGGGACGGAAGTCCGAAATTATCAGATAACCGCCGCTTCGGAATATAACGGTGGGCGCGAATTCTTCGCGGCTATGTTTGATAAGCCCATTGATGTTGACGACCTTGCTTCCGTTACGATAGGCGACTGTGCTATCATGTTGAACGATGAATGACCATACGGAGCCTTCCAAATCGGCAGGCTCCGATTTTATTTTCAATGCCCTTGACAATACCGAGTTAGTGTGATGTAATGCAAATGACCCGATAATAAAATCGGTCATTTGTGAAAAGGGGGCGTAAACCATGCCGGTGATTTTCAGCGAAAGCAAGCGCCGCGAGATAAGCAGGCAGATAAAGGAATCCGCGCTGCGGCTGTTTGAAGAAAAGGGAATACGCAAGACCACCGTAGCGGAGCTGGCGGAGAGCGTAGGCATTGCAAAGGGAACATTTTATAATTTTTACACCACCAAGGGGCAGCTTGTGGCGGAGATAGTTGAGGATTTTAACGAGGCTTCCGAGCAGCAGCTAAGAAACAAGCTTGCCAACCGCCGGAAAATTCCCGCGGAGGAGTTTTTTGCGGTATATTCCGAGCTTTTCCGCCCCGAAACGGCGTTTTCGTATCATTTCCATGGGGACGATATCCTGTGGATGCAGGAAACGGAGGAAACCGCAAAGTTTTTCTCCGCGGAATATGCCATAAAAAATGCAAGGCTCGTCCTTGAGTATATCGAAGATGCGCGGCAGGATGTGAACTGCGGCTAACTTGCAAATTTCGCGAAGCTCATCAATCTCGCCATAGAAAACCGAAAAGCGTTTTGTCAGGATGAATTCGGGCA
The DNA here is from genome assembly GCA_934481445.1 of uncultured Oscillospiraceae bacterium. Taxonomy (GTDB): domain Bacteria; phylum Bacillota; class Clostridia; order Oscillospirales; family Ruminococcaceae; genus CAG-115. Next base: position 17,019 of record CAKSPC010000017.1, on the reverse strand, counting down.
AAACCTTAAAGCCATATTTGAACTTATGCTGCAATATCTGCGCGGAAATGCGGATATAGGCAGCTGCACCAAAGACGAGAAATGAACGGACCGATAATGTTTATTCAGATGCAGGATGTTGTAAAAAAAATACGGCGCGGGAGAGAACACGACATACGCGCTGGATCACGCGTCGCTCGGACTCGGGCAGGGAGAAATATGCGTGGTGCTGGAGCCGTCCGGCTCGGGAAAAAAGCACGCTGCTGAATATGCTCGGCGGGCTTGACAGCGCGGACGAGGGCGTTATAAACGTCGATGGCTGCACGCTGACATCCCTCTCGAAAAAGGAGCTTCTGGAATACCGCCGCGATAAGGTGGGGATAGTGTTCCAGACATATAACCTTATCGGCGAGCTTACCGTCCGCGAGAACATAAACGTGGTCCGGGATATATCGAAATCCCCCCTTTCCGCCGAGGAGCTTCTGAAAGACCTCGGGCTTGAAAAGCACGCCGCGCATTTCCCCGCGCAGCTTTCCGGCGGACAGCAGCAGCGCTGCGCCATCGCCCGCGCGATAATAAAGAACCCCGCGATACTGCTGTGCGACGAGCCTACGGGGGCGCTGGATTCCAAATCATCGAGGAATGTGCTGGAGCTTCTGCAGAAAGTCAACGCCAAATATCACACTACCATCCTGCTGATAACGCATAACGAAAATATCGCGGCGATGGCGGACAGGATCATCCGGATACACGACGGCAGGATAACGGAAAATACCGTGAACGCGCGGAAATCGGTAAAGGAGCTTGTGATCTGATGACGCTGCAGAAGAAGATACAAAGAAGCCTTAAAAAGAACCTGTCGTTTTATATCACGGGTTCTATCCTGACCGCGCTGTGCATTATGCTGTGGGTCGGCGCATTTTCCGTCAGCATGACCGTTGGCGAAACATATACGGAGCTGTTTGATGAAAATATTGTCGAGGACGCCCGGTTTACCGTTTCGGCCCCGATTACCGATGAAGATATTTCCGCGCTGGAAAGCGAGTTCAACGTTCTTCTGGAGCGGCAGTGCTTCCGGAACATTTCCTATGATAACGCATCGTTGCGGCTTTATTCAGATACGAATAAGGTGGACAAAACCGTCGTGTTTGAGGGCGAAGCGCTGAGCAGTGACGCCGATGTGCTGATTACATATAACTTCGCAAAGGCGCACGATATCAGCGTCGGGGATATCATTACTCTTGACGGCGGGGAATACACCGTGCGCGGGCTGTGCATAAGACCCGATTACGCAGCGATGTACGCTAATTTTGAGGACAGCTTCCCGAACAGCGTTGATTTCGGACTTGCAGTAATCCCCGAAAACGCGATGAAAACCGCAGGCGCATATTCAAGCTGCTATTCTGTAAAATACCTCGATGCGGGGCAGGAAAATGCTTTCCGCTCGGCGGTATACGATAAATTCGGAACGCTGGAATACATCGGCAGGGCGGCCAACCCGAGGACGGGAATGCTGCTTCAGCAGGGCGCTGATATCGAAGCCGAATTTTCGGTTTACAGCCCCATAATCATGCTGGTGGTAGTTGTTGTCGTTGCAATGGTACTGGGACGCACCGTCAGGAGGGAAAGCAGGACGATAGGCACTCTAATGGCGCTGGGTTATCGCAGGAGCGAGCTTATACGGCATTATATGCAGTATGCGCTTATTCCCGCATTCGTGGGGGATATTCTGGGGCTTGCGCTGTGCTATCCGTTTTCAAAGCTGTTCAATCTTTATATATTCAACTTCGCGGAGCATATCGAATATAGTGTGCGGATTCCCGTCGGGATAATGATGATCGCGCTGCTTATCCCTCCGATAGCGTACGGTCTGAGCGCGGTGCTCGTGCTTCTCAGGGCGCTTGGTAAGGATGTAGTTCCGCTGTTGAGCGGCGCGCAGAAGTCAAAGACGGTGCGTATGCTGAGCAGGAGCAAGCTTCCTTTTCCTCTGTTATACGGTATCCGCAGCCTGTGCGGGAATATTTCGCGCAGTCTTACCATGCTGGTGGGTATCGCGGCGGCTTCCATGGCGATAATCCTTGCGGGAGTATATCAGGACGCGTATGATGATATGCTGGACAACAAGGTCCCGAAAGCTATGATGGGCGGACAGTATGAGTATGGTTTCACGGATTTCCGGTCGGAAAATCCGTACGGCGGCTATGCGGTATTTGACGTAGCTTTCGGCGTCGACGGAACAGACAGTATGTTCAACCTTATCGGCTATGACGAGGACTGCACCCTGCTTACCGCCGAAACCTCCGGCGGCGAGCCGATGAATTACGGAGATTATTATATGACATCCTCCGCCGCAAGATTGTTCGGCACAAAGGCGGGTGACACATTCACTTTCTATAACCTAATTTCTATGGAGCACACCACCGTTACCATTTCGGATATTATACAGAACGACGTGCTTTCGCTTGTGGTAACAAGCAGGGCGAATGCGGCACAGATACTCGGCAGGAACGAAAACGAATACGACGTTATCATCAGCGAGGAGCCGCTGGATATCCCGCCAGAACTTCTGAAGAAAAGCGCGTCCCTCGCGGACTACCGCAAAACAATGGAAAGCACGCTGAGCACCGCGGGCATCGTCCTTAATATCGTGAAAGTCATAGGCGTGCTGATATGCGTGCTGGTGGTCATCATGCTTTCGGGAATGATAATAGAGGAAAACAGGCGCAGCATTTCCACGCTGGAGGTGCTGGGGTATCGCGGCAAGGAGATACGCAGGCTGGTTCTGTTTGCAAATCACCTGCTCGTTCCGCTCGGTTTCGCGGCGGGAATACCGCTGGGGCTTTCGCTCAGCAGCATGATAGCGGAAGCAAACGCAGCGTCAGGCGGCATACTGATGTCCATAACGCTGACATGGAAAACAGCGCTTGTGAGCGCCGTGTTTATTGCGGTGGCATATGTTCTGTCGCTGCTGCTTGCGGCGCGGAAGCTGAAAAAGGTGGATATGGTGGAATGCCTTAAAGAAGAGCGCGAATGACAATATAGTAAAAAAGAGAGCGGCACGGAAAAGCGCCGCCCGCTTTGCGTATGATTTACACAGGGAAACACAATGACCGACGTGCTTTTTGAATAACCATATACTCATGCCCGCGGAGTGCCGCACCATCATGAACGCGGTCATCGGTTTCTCCGCGCTGCTTGCGCGGGACAGCACCATGAACAAGCAGGTCGGCACGAGACTTGGTCTTGCGATAACGAAAAATATTGTAAATCTAATGTGCGGCGCCATCGGCATCGAAAGCGAGATAGGACAGGGCACAGCTATCACCGTTGAGCTGCCGCTGCAGCTTCCGCACGAGGGATCCGACTCGGCATACAGCAGCGAATCCGCTGCGGAGCTTGTCAAAACGGAATATGCGGCGGGAAGCGAATGCAGCACCGTCATCCCCGACCGGCAGACGCCCGAATGAGCGCCCTTGACGCGGACATGAACGCACATATCGCAAACCCTATAAACATTGACACTCAGATGAACAGCCGGGTTACTGCGTTAAGAACTGATAACAAAAGAGGGGCGCCAATGACGACGCCCCTTTAGGCTTTCGATAAACGCGCATCTGTGTCGTCAACGTCACCTGCACCTTTCTCAACAGCCCGGGATATTTTAATTTAACGTATCTCAAACCCATACCCGCCCTCGAGCGGGATGTTTTCCGATTCGACACGGTCGACATATCCCCACGAATGCTCATTCAGCGTGCGGATAACTGCGTCGATGTCGGCGGGATAGCCCTCCGCTTCCATTTCAACGCTGCCGTCGCTGCAATTCCTGACCCAGCCGCTTACGCCGTGATTTCGCGCGCTGTAGCACGCCTTATACCGAAAACCGACACCCTGCACGTTTCCGTAAAAAACAAACCGTCTGCGTATTTTATCCATATTGAACAATTCCTTTCGGGATATGATTTTGTGCGATAGAATTTACTTTATTATAGCAGTTATCCGCCTGCTTTTCAAGTGCCTGCGCACTCTGTTTTTGAATATGCCGCGAAAATCCTCTTGATAAAAAACGGAAGATGTGATATAATTGTATGGAAAATATGATTTCGGAGGATAAATTCATTATGATAGTTAAACCAAAGGTAAGAGGATTTATATGCACCACCGCCCATCCCGCAGGCTGCGAGGCGGAGGTCAAGGCTCAGATAGACTACGTTAAGTCCCAGCCGAAATTCAACGGCCCAAAGAAAGTGCTGGTCATCGGCTCTTCGATGGGATACGGACTTGCTTCGAGAATAGCCGCGGCATACGGCGGCGGAGCGGCAACGCTCGGAGTTATGTTCGACCGCGCGGGCAGCGGAAACAAGACAGGCACCAGCGGCTGGTACAACACCAAGGCGTTCGAGAAGTTCGCCGCCGCGGACGGGCTTTATGCCAGGACTGTAAACGGCGACGCCTATTCCGACGAGTGTAAGAAAGAGGTTATCAACATCATCAAAGCTGACCTCGGCAAGGTTGACATGGTTATTTACTCCCTCGCCGCGCCCCGCAGAACAGTCGGCGATAAGGTATACAGCAGCGTGCTCAAGACGACCGGCGCGCCCTATACCAACAAGACCATCGACCTGCGCACCAACGAGGTGTCCGAGATAACCATTCAGCCCGCCACCGAGGAGGAAATAGAAGCCACCGTTAAGGTAATGGGCGGCGAGGACTGGGAAGCATGGATAGACGCCCTCAAGGCTGCCGACGCCATCGAGGACGGCGCTGTCACCGCGGCGTATTCCTACATCGGCCCGTCCATTACTCATCCGATGTATTTCGAGGGTTCCATCGGCAGGGCAAAGGCTCACCTTTTCGCCACCGCAAAGAAGCTCACCGAGAAATACGCAGACAGCGGCATAAAGGCATATATCTCCGTAAACAAGGCGCTCGTAACGCAGTCCAGCGCGGCTATCCCGATAGTTCCGCTCTACATCTCCATCCTTTACAAGGTCATGAAAGCGCACGGCACCCACGAGGGCTGTATCGAGCAGATGTACCGCCTGTTCGCGCAGAAGCTTTACAACGGCGAGGTCCCCACAGACGCCGAGGGCAGGATACGCCTTGACGACCTCGAAATGAAGCCTGAGATACAGGAAGAGGTAACAAAGCTCTGGAACGGTCTTACGCAGGACAACCTCAGGGAATGCACGGATCTTGACGGATACTGGAGCGATTTCTATGCCCTGTTCGGTTTCGGCATAGACGGCGTTGATTACGACGCCGACGTTGAAGTCTGAAATAACATCGGGGCTGTCGCGGTAAATGACAGCCCTCTTTGTGAGGGGGAGAAACTTTGCTTTGGTTTGTGGGATGCCTTGCGGCACTGGCGGTCGGGGTGCTTAATATCATTTTGGCAAAAAAGCGCCGCGTGGTGGATGGCGAGGTAGTTGAAGCAAACGCTGCCGATAAATCGGTGTGCGTGATGTATCGCCCGTCGGACAGCGCTCCGCCCTGCGAGGCGTGGTTCAAAATAACCGACGGCAATATTCCCGCGGCAGGACAGCGGGTGCTTGTGACGTTTGTAAGACAGGGCGGCACGGAGCCTGTCCCGAAAATAATGCGTTACAACACTATGCACAAGAACAGGACAATGGCGGGCGCGGAAAAGGCGGCGTTCATTATTGCGGCTGTATGCCTTGTTATGGGAATAGTCAGCCTGTTCTGAACAACATAGCGTTTCTTCCGTTTGTGACATGATCGTTCGGTTGGGTTCTGCCCGCCGCTTTGGAAAGGAAGCATTTATATGAAAAAGAAAATCGACGTTAAAAAGCTGACGCTCAGCGCAGTGCTCATCGCGCTGTCGTTTGTTCTCAGCCTTGTAAAGGTATTCGAAATGCCCCTCGGCGGCTCGGTTACGCTGCTCAGTATGCTGCCCGTATGCATGATATCGATAATGTACGGCTGCAAGTGGGGCGTGTTCTGCGGGTTCATTTATTCGCTGACGCAGTTCGCAATGGGCATAGGCTCCGTTGTCGGCTGGGGACTTACCCCCGCGGCGCTGGTCGGGTGTGTTATTTTTGATTACATCCTGGCGTTCACGGTGCTCGGATTTGCGGGACTGTTCCGCGAAAAGGGCGTCGGCGGATTTATCGCGGGGATTTCCCTTGCGGTGTTTATGAGAATCGTCAGCCATATCATCAGCGGCGTTGTTTTCTTTGCAAGCTGGGCGCCCGAGGGCTGGAATCCTTTTGTATACTCCCTGAGCTACAACTGCGCGTATATGGTGCCAGAGATAGTGTTCACGGTCATCGGCGCGGTGATACTCCTCAAGGCTCCGCATACTTCAAAGCTGTTCAAGGTTTACGACAAAAAGACGAAGCCCTTGGAAAATGTATAAATACGATGCGGTCGGAAGCAGGCGCTTCCGACCGCATTTTTTGTCAATCTTTTCTTTGCGGATATACGGGGCGATACTGGGTATTTTAAGTACAGACCAAACCGTGAAAGGAAGAAAAAACATGAAAACATTCACTTACACCATCACCGACCCTACGGGGATACACGCCCGCCCCGCGGGAATGCTCGCGAAAAAGGCGAAGGAATTTCAGAGTTCGATAACCGTTGAAAAGAGCGGCAAGTCCGTCAGCGCAACAAAGCTTATCATGCTTATGGGGCTGGGGGTAAAGTGCGGGGATACCGTCACCGTCACCGCCGATGGCGCAGATGAAGAAGCCGCTTCCGCCGCGATGGAGGAATTCTTTAAGGAAAATTTGTAATGTTTGAGGGGCTGAAATTCAGCCCCCTTTTACATCATTCCGAAACGCGGTAAAACGCCGCAGCGGAGCCGTGCCTGCGGTATCCGCTGCGGATATGCAGCTCGGTTATGCTTTCCGCCTCGTTTATCAGCACCGCAGCCGCACCGTTTATAAGCCTGCTATCCCTCGGGAGGATGCACAGCGCCCCGCCCGCCGGAATCAGCTCGCCGGTTTCGGCACAAATTTTTCCGCCGTCGCCGAACAAAACCGAAATGCTTATCCCGTCCCCGGTGCGTATCACCGCGCCGCCCTGCGGGAGTATCTCCGTCAGCACGCCGTCCGCAGGGGAATACATAACGGTTTCTTTCGGCGAGAACAATCCCTTGTACGGAAATACCGCGTATCCGTCGCCCATCGTTCTTTTTGAAAGCACGCCGTCGCCCAGTTCCCCGATGGGGATTATTTTCCCGTCCGCGGCGGCGGAGAGCACCCTGACCCCAAGCATATCGTCAAAATTCCTGAACAAGCTTATCCCCCCCCATTCTGCATTATCTGTTCCCCAAAAGCACAAAAAATAAACGTCCGATAAACGTTTTTTTGTGAATTAATAGCATTGAATATTTTCGCAGAACTTAATATAATATTAGTTGGCATAAAATAAAAAAGGAAAGTGGTATATATGGAAGCTTACGAAAGTTTTAAGGACCTTGCGATAATCATTATAGCTGCGAAGCTGTTCGGGCTGCTCGCGAAGAAGCTGAAAGCACCGCAGGTAGTCGGGCAGATAGTAGCGGGTCTTATAATAGGTCCGAGCGTGCTCGGAATTGTAAATCAGTCGGATTTTATCGTTTCCATGGCGGAGATAGGCGTCGTTCTGCTGATGTTCTCGGCGGGACTTGAAACAAACCTGAAAGACCTTGTAAAGACAGGCCCGGTGGCGCTGTCCATTGCCTGCGCGGGAGTGTTCGTGCCGCTGGTGGCGGGATGGGCACTGTATTCGCTGTTCTTCGGGTTTGCTCCGTTCGGGTCGGAGGAATTTTTCCGCGGGGTGTTCATCGGCACGATCATGACCGCGACATCCGTCAGCATTACGGTGCAGACGCTGCGTGAACTCGGGCATCTTAAAGGCAGGGTCGGCACGGTTATAATGAGCGCCGCCATCATAGACGACGTTATCGGTATCATTGTACTTACATTCGTAATCGGCTTCAAGGACGCTGACGCAAAGCCGCTGGACGTCGTTATCAAGACTGTACTGTTCATTCTGTTCAGCGTTGTTGTGGGTTTTCTGGTTTATCTGCTGTTCAAGTTCCTGGACAAGAAGTTCTTCCACCAGCGCAGAATACCGATATTCGGACTGGCGCTGTGCTTTATCATGGCGTACTGTGCGGAGAAGTTCTTCGGCATTGCGGATATCACCGGAGCGTATGTTGCGGGAATAATCCTGTGCAACCTCCGCGACGCGGAATATATCGCAGGCAAAATGGATATCAACAGCTATATGCTGTTCGGCCCCGTGTTCTTTGCAAGTATAGGTCTGAAAACACAGTTTGACGGCTTCACGATAGAGCTTCTGTGGTTCTCGCTGGCATTCGTTGCGGTGGCTCTGCTCGGAAAGGTTATCGGCTGCGGACTGGTCGCAAAGCTGTGGAAGTTCAGCAACCGCGATTCCCTCAAGGTCGGCGTCGGCATGATGACCCGAGGAGAGGTCGCGCTGATAGTTGCGCAGAAAGGCCTTGCGGTGGGAATGGTAGACCCCGCGTATTTCACCTCGGTAATCCTGCTGATAATCTGCTCGTCCGTGGCTTCGCCGATATTCCTGAAGCTGCTGTACAAGGGCGAGAAGCGCCCCGACGACCCCGACCATCATAATATGGATGTGGAGGAAACGGACGAGGTTCCGGCGGAATACTGATGGGAGAATCTCCTGCGGTTTTGGTGAATTGCGGTGGTTTGGCATGACGCGAGTTGGCGGGGTACTCGATAAACCGGAAGTTGTGGAGAGTCAACATTTTGATTAGAGAATTACAAAAAGCAGATATAAATAAAGTTGCAGATATATGGTTGGATACAAATATAAAGGCACATTATTTTATTTCTGCTCAATATTGGAAAAGTAATTTTGAATTGTTGAAAGAACTGCTGTTACAGGCAACTGTTTATGTCTATGAGGATAATCAAGAAATACAAGGTTTTATAGGACTGAACGATGAATATGTTGAGGGCATTTTTGTTTCTGATAAAATGCAATCGCAGGGTATAGGTAAAAATCTGCTGGATTATGCAAAGAATAAAAGAAACAAATTGCATTTGAACGTATACCAAAAAAACGCAAGGGCAATATCTTTTTATAAAAGAGAAGGATTTGAGATCCAGTATAGTAGCTTTGATGAAGCTACCGGGGAAAAAGATTATTTATTGGCATGGCAGCAGAAATAAAAATCCCGTTTTCCAAGCAAGTTATATAAGCAAATTTCTTGTGTATAATCCGACCTGTGACTTTATCCCGAGGTCGGATTTGTTGTTTTATCGCCCGAATTTCCCTGTGATGATTAAATTCTCATATTGGCATATAACAGCGAAAAATCAATCTGCAATTTAACAATTTAGTTCTGTAAATCTGTAAATCGCTAAAAAACTATTGACAAGCGCCGAAAAGTGTGTTAAAATAGCATAGTGCAGTTGTTTGGTATGCACTTTATATCAAGATTTTTAACAGCAAGGAGATAATTAACAATGTCGATGAATTTCAGCAGAAAGCTTCCTATCCCCAAGGAGATAAAGGAGCTTTATCCGCTTACTGACGAGATAAAACAGGTAAAGGCGGAGCGCGACGCGCAGATCGCTGACGTATTCACGGGCAAATCCGACAAGTTCCTGCTTATTATAGGCCCCTGCTCCGCGGATAACGAGGATTCCGTAATGGACTATACCAACCGCCTTGCAAAGGTTCAGGAAAAGGTTAAGGACAAGATACTGATAATCCCCAGAATATACACGGGCAAGCCCCGCACAAACGGCACAGGCTATAAGGGCATGATCCACCAGCCGGACCCCACCAAGGGCGAGGATATGCTGGAGGGTATCATAAAGATTCGTAAGCTCCATGCCCGCGCGATTGCCGAAACACACCTCACCTGCGCGGATGAGATGCTCTACCCCGAGAACTACCGTTACCTCTCCGACCTGCTTTCTTATGTTGCTGTCGGCGCGCGTTCCGTTGAGGATCAGCACCACAGACTCGTTGCCAGCGGTATGGAGTGCCCCGTAGGCATGAAGAACCCCACCAGCGGCACGCTGTCCGTTATGTTCAACTCTATCATGGCTGCGCAGTCGAAGCATATGTTCATCTACCGCGGCTGGGAAGTAACTTCCGACGGCAACCCGCTTGCTCATGCAATTCTCCGCGGCGCGGTGAACAAGCATGACCAGACCATCCCGAACTACCACTACGAGGATCTCAAGCTCTGCTATGATATGTACATGGAAAAGGGCCTTCAGAATCCTGCGGTAATTGTTGATACAAACCACTCCAACTCCGGCAAGAAGTACCTCGAGCAGATCAGAATTTCCAACGAAGTGCTCCACTCCATGCGCCACTCCGCAGAGATCCGCAGCCTTGTAAAGGGTCTGATGATCGAGTCCTACATCGAGGACGGCGCTCAGAAGATCGAAGAGGGTACATACGGCAAGTCCATTACCGACCCCTGCCTTGGCTGGGAAAAGTCCGAAAAGCTCATCTACGAGATAGCAGATCAGCTTTAAGCGGGCGGGCGGGGTACCCCCGCTGTCAATTCCGGCTGTATGCGCTGTTTTGGCGCTAGTTTTCACACGCGGGATGTTGTGCCTGCAATCAATCTATAAAATGTTTGGGTACCCCCGCTGTCAATTCCGGCTGTATGCGTTGTTTTGGCGTGAGTTCACACACATACAAGGCACACGATAAATTGATTTTTAAGCGAATAATTTCAAAGCTATGACGGGAACAAAGTAGCCTGTGAAGCTCCTTTTCAGAGAGCTGCCGCTTGGTGCGAGGCAGCAGGGAAGCGCAACGCGAATTACCTCCCGGAGCGGTGCGGCGAACGGTTATGGCCTAATAGCCCGCACGGGTAAGCCCGTTAAAGCTGTCAGAGATGCTCCCTCGGGGGCAACTGAGGTGGTACCGCGATAACACGCCCTCTGTGAGTTTTGCTCACGGAGGGCTTTTTTAATTCAACTTAATGCTTTACATCACGAAAGGAAAAGCCATGAAACATCTCAACATTATTTCGGCATTCATTTCCGCGGCAATTATCACATCAACAGTATCAATTTGCGCTTTTGCGGAGGACGCATTGAACCTCGGCACAGCGGTCGGGAATTATTCCTTTGACGCTCTGCGGCTGACATATCGCGGCGCGCTGACGTCGTTCAGTGTTGACCTGCCCGCAGACCATTGCGCGGATTTGACCATTTCCGACGGCACTTTCAGAGAAATAGACGACGGCACGACAGAATACGAGCTTTTCTACGGCGAGAGCGAAAACGGGTATGTTCTCAGCGCGTATCACGAGGGAGAAAATGGCTATGACGGAGAGATCGCCGCATGGGGCGACATGGAGGGAGTCACGCTTTATGATGGCACCGACGCCGACGGTCAGCCTTTTTGCATGGTCAACATGGATATATTACCGATGTATATCGCCGAATATCCACTCGAGGACGGCACATGGCTGAATATAACGGTGTCTTTTCCGGAAGATCAGATGGAATCCATGCGTGACGATGTATATAATATGTTCGGGACATTCAGCCGCAGCGTCGATAATGATATTAACGGCGGAGAAGCTGGCGGAGATATGGAAAGCACCATCCCCGCAAACGATAAAACCAGCCCAAAAACGGGCATTGAGATGCTTCCGCTTGCCGTACCCGCTTTTGCGGCGGCAGTGATTGCGGTGGCGAGAAAGAAAAAGTGACCGCATAACTGCGGTGAAGGGTTGTGATAAAAATGAGGATCCCCGCGGCTCTCATTGCTTATGGAAAATACGAACTCAGTTAATAATATCAATTGAAATAAACAGAACAGGAGTATAATAAAATGGAACTTTACGACGAACTTATTGCGCGCGGACTTATCGCGCAGGTAACAGACGAGGAAGAGATCAGGAAGATGATCAACGCGGGCAAGGCAACATTCTACATCGGCTTTGACCCCACGGCTGATTCTCTCCATGTAGGACACTTCATGGCGCTGTGCCTTATGAAGCGCCTCCAGATGGCGGGCAACAAGCCCATCGCGCTGCTCGGCGGCGGCACGGGTATGATCGGCGACCCCTCCGGCAAATCCGATATGAGAAAGATGCTCACCTCCGAAACTATTCAGCATAACATCGAATGCTTCAAGAAGCAGATGAGCCGCTTCATTGATTTCTCCGACGACAAGGCTATCATGGTCAACAACGCAGACTGGCTGATGAACCTCAACTACATCGACGTTCTGCGCGAGGTAGGCGCGTGCTTCAGCGTAAACAAGATGCTGACCTTCGAGTGCTACAAGCAGCGCATGGAGCGCGGCCTGACATTCCTCGAGTTCAACTACATGATCATGCAGAGCTACGACTTCTATATGCTGTTCCAGAAGTACGGCTGCAATATGCAGTTCGGCGGCGACGACCAGTGGGCGAATATGCTCGGCGGTACGGAGCTTATCAGAAAGAAGCTCGGTAAGGACGCTCACGCAATGACCATCACGCTGCTGCTCAACTCCGAGGGCAAGAAGATGGGCAAGACCGAAAAGGGCGCTGTATGGCTCGACCCGAACAAGACATCCCCGTTCGAGTTCTTCCAGTACTGGAGAAACATCGACGACGCAGATGTGCTCAAGTGCCTGCGTATGCTGACATTCCTGCCCATCGAGCAGATCGAGGAAATGGCAAAGTGGGAGGGCAGCCAGCTCAACAAGGCAAAGGAGATACTCGCATTTGAGCTTACAAAGCTTGTTCACGGCGAGGAAGAGGCTAACAAGGCTCTCGAGGGTGCAAAGTCCCTCTTCGGCGGCAGCGGCAACACCGACAATATGCCCGCCGCAAAGGTAGAGCTGACCGACGGCAAGATAGGCATCCTCGATCTGCTTGTAAACACCAAGCTTGCTCCCTCCAAGCGCGAGGCAAGAAATCTCGTTGCAGGCAAGGGCATCGCGGTGAACGATGTTGTTATCGAGGACGCAAACGCGCAGATAGAGATAAACGGCGAAGTAATCGTCCGCAAGGGCAAGAAGGTGTTCCTCAAGGTTACGGGTTGAAAATAAGCGAATAATCAAGAAGCTCCCCGCAATTTTGCGGGGAGCATTTTTATATAACACCAAAAAAGACCCGCCTGCCAAAGCAAGCGGGTCCTGCATTCATGCCGAAAATCAATCCATAGCCTTCTTGATTGCAGCCATCAGTTCGTCGTAGGTTTCGTATGCGGGCAGTTCGGGGTGATCCTTCTTGATCTGCTCGGTGGAGCGGAACAGGAAGCCGGCCTTGCTTGCCTGGATCATGCCGAGGTCGTTGTAGCTGTCGCCGCTGGCGATGGTTTCGTATCCGATGGACTGGAGAGCCTTTACGGTGGTGAGTTTGCTCTTTTCAACTCTCATCCTGAAGCCTGTAACCTCGCCGCTTTCGGATACTTCAAGAGTGTTGCAGAAGATGGTCGGCCAGCCGAGCTTCTTCATCAGGGGTGTCGCGAACTGGGTGAATGTATCGCTGATGATGATTACCTGTGTGAAGCTGCGCAGTTCGTCGAGGAACTCCTTTGCGCCGGGCATGGGGTCGATCTTCTCGATTACTTCCTGAATTTCCTTTAAGCCAAGGCCGTGCTCCTTGAGAATGCCGATACGGTACTTCATTAGCTTGTCGTAGTCGGGCTCGTCGCGGGTGGTCTTTTTCAGTTCGGGAATGCCGCTGGCTTCCGCAAACGCGATCCAAATCTCGGGAACAAGTACGCCCTCAAGGTCTAAGCAGGTGATATACATAATAATTTCCTCCGTTTTTTACTGAACAGTTTTGCTGTTCTTTCAGAAAATATTATACCACATTAAAGTGCCGTTGTCAACAAAATCCCGCGGATGTAACCAAAAACTTCGCCGCGGCATACAATGCGGATAAAGGGAGGGGAGAGTATGCTCGCAGAGGTGGGATACAACAGGCGTGCTGCGGTGAGCTACGCTCTGAAATGGGCGTTCGCGCGGAATCCGCGGTTCTATGATTTTACCGACATTGGCGGCGACTGCACGAATTTCATTTCGCAGTGCCTTTATGCGGGGTGCGGTGTAATGAACTACTCGCAGACGGACGGGTGGTATTATATCAGCACGGACGACCGCTCGCCGTCGTGGACGGGGGTGGTGTTCCTGCGGGAATTCCTGCTAAGCAACGACGGTGCAGGGGTGTACGGAGAAACCGCGGAGCTTTCGGAATTGTCCGCGGGGGATGTTATCCAGCTTGCGGACAGCGGCGGGAGATTATATCACAGCCTTATCATTTCGGCGATATTCCCGCCGTACACCCCCGACGACATATTTATCTGTGCCCATTCCGACGACGCAAGGAACCGCCGCCTTTCGTCCTACGGCTACGCCGAAGCCGAGGGGATACACATTCTCGGCGCGCGTAAAGAACTATCATTCTGAAGGAGGAAGCTATGCTGATCTATACCGTAAAAAGCGGAGATACGCTGGCAGGCATCGCGTCGCGGTTCGGCGTGCCCGCAAACAGGATCGCCGCCGACAACAGCCTTACCAATATGCGAAATCTTGTCCCGGGGCAGAGCCTGCTGATAATGACCAACGCCGTTCGATACATACTCCGCGAGGGGCAGACGCTCTATTCGCTTTCGCAGGAATACGGCGTGCCACTGGAGGACCTGGTGCGGGCAAATCCCGATCTTAATCCGATAGCGCTTAGGGCGGGGGACACGATAATCATTCCGATAGCTGAGGAAATTAACCACCGACCCATTGTTGTGAACGGCTTTGCGTATCCGAACATAAACGCAAATGCGCTGAACTGCGTGCTGCCGTTTCTGACGTTCATGAGCCCGTTCAGCTATACCATAACGTCGAAGGGAGAACTGCTCCCGCCGGACGCAAGCGACCTGATATACCGCTCGGCGCGCTCGGCGGTCATGCCGCTGATGGTGGTAACGAATATATTCGACGGGACGTTCTCCACCGAAACGCTTTCGCAGATACTTGCGGACGAAAGCGCACGGGCGCGGCTTATTGACTCCATCCTGTTTGAAATGGAGAGCAAGGGCTATTACGGGCTGAACATGGATATGGAATACATCGCCCCCGGGGACCGCGAAAGCTACAATGATTTTCTGCGCACCCTTGCCGACAGACTGCATGAGCGGGGATACATCCTTGCGGTTTCCCTTGCGCCGAAAACCTACGCCGATCAGCAGGGTCTGCTGTATGAATCACATGATTACCGTGCGCAGGGCGAGATTGCGGATTATGCAATAATCATGACATACGAGTGGGGCTATTTGTATGGCCCGCCGCTTGCGGTATCGCCGATAAACGAGGTGCGGCGCGTGCTGGAGTACGCGGTGACGGAGATGCCCTCGGAGAAGATACTGGTGGGAATGCCTAATTACGGTTACGACTGGACGCTTCCGTATATGCGCGGCACGCCCGCAAGAAGCGTCGGGTTTATCGAAGCGACGGACCTTGCATTGCGCTTTGGTTCGGAGATACGATTCGACGAAGCCTCGCAGACACCGTACTTCAACTACACCGAAAACGGCGTGCGCCATGTTGTCTGGTTCGACGACCCGCGCAGCATTCAGACAAAGCTCGGGCTAATAAACGAGTTCAACCTCGCGGGGGTAAGCTACTGGACGGTCAACCGCTGCTATGTCCCCAACTGGCTGATCCTGCAGGGAATGTATGAGATAATGAAGCTCTGACCGATACCAATCTCTGCGAAATACAATATTTTGTTCAAGTAACTATGCTGATTGCATATAAGGCAACACCGCACAAAGTACACAAATCAGGAGTTATGCACGATTAGTAAACAAAACGGTCGCATAGTAAAAAAAGTATAAGCAGATAAGTTTATCGAACCCGGAGGACGAATTGTCACAGGTACGTACTAAGAAAAAGAATTTCCGGAGCAGATAGAGCGAATAGTTATGTGGAACGAATGGACAGCAATGATAAATCCGCGCTATTGCAAAGGAGAGCGCGGGAAAGGTTAAGAAATCTGTTGGTAAAAAACTAGCTGCAGGAAAAGCTTTTTGCAGAGGTAGTCGAGCAGCTTACGGCAAAAGGACTGATCCCGAAAAAGGGGAAAGATAGTAGATTCAACGATAACAGCAGCGCCGACCACCACCAAAAACAAGGAACGGGAAGAAGGCGTTTGTGGAAACAGCGGTTATTCTGGCGCTGAAAAGCGTGAGGACGCGATTGTAAAGAATCGTTCCGGAAAACTGATAAAGTGTAAATTGAACCGCTGTCCATCGCAGAGCAAGGACATTTCCGCAGGACTGCTCAGGTACCGAAAAACTCGGTACAAAGGTCTGCGAAAACAGACCGCTAAATTGAATATCATGTTCGCCCTGGCGAATCTGATTCTGGCTGACAGACCCCATCCGGCAGCTTGATTCAGTGCGCCCCGGCGAGCCTGATGGGTAATCCTGATGAACTTCGCTGCGTTTCACGCTTTTGATGATAATACTTTGTTAATTGCGCGGTGTTGCCCTAATTTTCGTGTACAATATCATTGACAAACCTATAATTTCTCAAGTTATTTATATAATTCTCCGCAGCCGACCGAAAAACGTTCTTTTCGCCGCTACTTTTCTCTTGACAAAATTACCACGGGGTGTTATAATAATAAAGGATAAACTGTCAAGCTAAGTGCAACAAAATCAGCGAAAAAATTATCAGGAACCTCGGCAAGCATCTCATCGGTAATATCGGCAAATGAAAGTACCCTGATAGATACTGTATCAGGAATCCTGCCTCGCTTTTCGTCAGTGTTGTGCGTCCCGAAATCTGCTCGGGCGTCCACTTGAGTATAAGTTTTGCCGGCACATAGTTCCGTAATGCCTGCTGTTTCAGCTTTGGCTTCCTGCCACAGTTTTTTCTTCGTGCATGATACAGTTTGTCTATATCATGAGGTTCTTTATGTGTCATTGTCTTTTTCCGGACTGTTGTACTTATATTGTAAATCTTTCAGTAATAAATGTTAATGCGGATATAGTTTATCGGTAAAACATTAGCTTCCCAAGCTGAGGTGGTGGGTTCGACTCCCATTATCCGCTCCAG
>CAKSPC010000016.1 GCA_934481445.1 uncultured Oscillospiraceae bacterium | reverse complement strand
CCTATCAACCTGTACGAGAACCCTGTAAACAAGTTCGTTGCAGGCTTCATCGGATCTCCTCAGATGAACTTCATCAATGCAAAGCTCCTGATGATGAACGGCAAGTACACAATCGAATTCGGCTCCGAGGATACCAAGACCTCCCGCGGCCGCAAGTTCTACGTTGAGCTGCCCTCTGCAAAGGCTGACAACGAAGCGCTCAAGTACTATGTTGACAAGGAAGTTATCCTTGGCATCCGTCCCGAGAACATCCACGATGAAGAGATGTTCCTCTCCAACGCAAAGACAGGCATCATTGAGGCAACTGTTGATGTAACAGAAATGCTCGGTGCTGAAACATATCTGTATCTGACCTGCGAGGGCATCCCGCTCACAGCCCGCGTATCTCCCAGATGCACCGCTCGTCCTCAGGACGTTGTTAAGCTCGCACTGGATCCCAACAAGATCCACCTGTTCGACGCTTCCGACGATCACTCCCTGCTCAACTGATAACAGGAAACGGACGGCTTTTAGCCTAATAACTGCGGCGCGGCTGTATCAGCCGCGCCGTTTTGTCATTTTGGAGTATAAACATGAACAATAAGATCCAACAGCTGATTTCCAACATAGAAAGTGTCATCGTCGGCAAGCACGATGTTATCGAAAAGGTCGTCTGCGCCATGCTGGCGGGCGGCCATGTGCTGATAGAGGACGTGCCCGGTGTGGGCAAGACGCTGCTGGCGGAAACGCTGGCGAAGTCCGTTTCGGGAAGCTTCGGGCGCATACAGTTCACCCCAGACCTTATGCCGTCGGACGTGGTGGGCTATACCGTGATAGACAGGGACGGCAACAGCGAATACCGCCCCGGCGCGGCAATGTGCAATTTTCTCCTCGCGGATGAGATAAACCGTTCCTCACCGAAGGTGCAGTCGGCGCTGCTTGAAGCAATGGAGGAATTGCAGATTTCCGTCGACGGCACGACGCATAAGCTTCTCGTGCCGTTTATGACGATTGCAACGCAGAATCCCATCGAAACCTACGGCACATATCACCTCCCCGAAGCGCAGCTCGACCGTTTTCTTATGCGCCTTTCGATAGGCTACCCCGACCGCGCGTCGGAGCTGCTCATGCTGGACAAAATGCCGCATAAAATGACCGTTGCGCCGGTTATGTCCCTAGAGGAGCTCTGCACCCTGCGCGAAGCGGCGGGAAGAGTGACCGCAGCGGAGCAGGTGAGGGCGTACATCCTTATGATAGTCAGCGCTACGAGAACTGCCCCGGAGGTCAAGCTCGGAGCAAGCCCCCGCGCATCGATTGCAATGTTCAGGGCGGCGCAGGCGATGGCGCTGATAAGAAACCGCGCGTTTGTCACCCCGGATGATGTGCGGGAGATCGCAAAGCCCGTGCTGGAGCACCGCGTAATGATGGCGGCGGGGCAGACCGTGTACAAGACAAGCGGACAGATAATCGACAGGATTATTGCCGAAACGGCGGTTCCGATGTGATTTTAAGGAGGAATTTCTATGAACGAAGTGCTTGAAAACATAAGAACAAGGCGGAGCATCCGCAGCTTTAAGCCCGACGCCGTGCCCGAGGACGTTATCGCGCAGATAGCCGGGGCGGGAACATGGGCGCCGACGGGAAGAAACGCACAGTCGCCGATAATCATTGCGGTCACAAACAAGGAGCTGCGCGACAGAATATCCGAAATGAACCGCAAAATAGGTGGCTGGAACGAGGGATTTGACCCGTTCTACGGCGCTCCCGCTATTCTGATAGTTCTTGCGGACAAGAATGTTCCCACGGGGGTATACGATGGCTCGCTGGTGATGGAAAATCTTATGCTGGCGGCAAATTCCCTTGGCGTAGGGAGCATATGGATACACCGCGCCCGCGAGGAATTTGAAAGCGAGGAGGGCAGGGAGATACTGCGCTCGCTGGGTATCGATGGCGATTATGTGGGTATAGGGCACTGTGCGCTCGGGTATGCGGCGGATGTGCCCGAGGAGCATCCTCGCAAGGAGAACTGGATCTACTGGGCAAAGTAAGGCTTTTAATTGCAGATTTTGCGCCGTCAAGGCGCGCGGTGTTGCCGTTCCCTCTGAACGGAGTGAAGAGGGGCGGCGGCACCGCTATTTGATTTTTTAATTGCAAAATGGTTTCGCTCGCCGCTGGGGGGATATGATTAATACGCTCCGCGTTGTTGGTTCAAACGATTTATTAAATTTCTTTTCGCACGGGTTCGAGGGGACACCCTTCGGGGAAGGGGGGAGATTTAGAAATCCGACAAAAATCGACATCTCCCCCCTTCCCCTACGGTTTTCCCCTCGAGCTCCCCTTCCCCTCTCCCTTTTCCCCCTCTGTCGATTTTTCTGCGACTGGATTTTGTGGGGTTTATCTCGCTCCGCGACTTTATTGTAATGCTTGGCAAAGACTCCCGTAGGTGGCTGCAACGTAATATGTACACTCGATGGATGGGCACTCATGGGAATACGCGCAGGGTGATATACATGAAAAATGCCCCCGTCGGAGTTGGTCCGGCGGGGGATGGTTTATCTGTTTCTGTCGTCGTGGATTATGTGCAGGGTTTGTTTGGTGTTTATCAAGTCGGCAGCGTGCTGTCTTATGAACGATGGTCGGATATCATATTCGGGGATTTTGTCAAGCGGTATCCAGATGAGTTCTTCGCCGATGTCGGTTTTTGATCTTTGCGGCTGCGGGATTTCGGTGACATTCATTTTGTAGTAGAACTCGAGCGCGTGGCATTCAAATTCGTTATCCATAAAGAAGTTTTCGCATACTATGCATAGTTGTTCTGCTTTTGCGGATATTCCCGTTTCCTCGAGAAGCTCGCGTTCGGCGCATTTAGCAGAGGTTTCGCCGAGCTGCACGGCGCCGCCGACCATGTAGTAATAACCGCCGACAATGTTCTTAACAAAAAGCATTTTGTCGTCCTGTATGACTATTACGCCTGCGCGGTATCTGAAGCGGCTTTTTCCGTTTGAAAATCCACAATCGCACATTTTTTGCACCTCACACAATGATAAAACAGTAGTTATTGTATTATAGCATACAGGTAAATCATTGTCAATACAGAACTATCATACCAACCCGCAGGTCACGATCACCGCTTCATATAACCCCGCGATTGCAACTGCCGCGCCGTACCTCAAAAATTTCACCGAAAACTCCCTTGCTGCCCTTTCGTGCAGAAAGGCGTTACCGCCCCGCGCCACCCGCAGCAGCATTACCGAGAAATCTGCCGAAGCCGCCCCGCCGAATATCACCGCTGCCAGCACTGCCCCCGCCGAGGGCAGCATCCACGCCGCGCCGTCCGCCGACACCGTAAAAGTTGCCGCCGTGCACATCCCGCAGAGAAGCGGTGCCGTCCACACCGCCCAGTCGCCGAGTGCGGAGTAACCGAGGATATATTCCGCCAGCAGAAACGCCCCGCCGAATGCCGCCCGCCGCAGGAATACCTCCGGAAAGCTCCCGCCGCCAAAAAGCGCGCAGCTTTCCGCTGCTTCCCATGCCCCCGAAAAAATCCCCGCAGCCCCTGCGGCAGCCCCGCACAGCGCTGCGAAAAACATCAGCAGAAGCGCTCCGTTGCGCTTTACCGCGGGACGGCGGATGTGGCGTATCGGCTTGTCCGCGGGTATTTCGGGGCGGAGCTCCGCGGGTGATGGCTGCTCCTGCGGGTTGTTTTCGTGAGGAAGAGCTCCCGCGTTCCTGCGTTTTACTGCGGCAGTATTTTCCATATTGTTCACGCTCCTTTTTCATTATTATATTATCATCTTCTCCCAATAATTACCCATCAAAAAAACACCTCAATAAAGAGGTGCATTTTTTTGTGTGTAATGCTGAAAAAGCGCGGTTTTGCGGAGTTTTTGCGGAATTTGTATTGACAATATGACGGGATTATGATAAATTAAATATATATTGCTTATGTTCGCGTATTTTCGACAAATACCGCAGAAAAGCATTTTTCCCGACAGAGCCGTGCGGGTCGTGCCTGCGCGGCTGTATCAGTTGCAATAAATTACGAAAGGCAAAATGTACAGATGAAATACGATGTTGTTATCGTCGGAGCAGGACCCGCGGGTATCTTCACCGCGATAGAGATGGTCCGCAGAAATACTACCAAGAAAATAATCATCATAGAAAAGGGCGTTTCCGTTGAAAAGAGAAGCTGCCCCAAGGCCAAGACCAAGGTCTGCATGAACTGCAAGCCCTACTGCCATATCACCACGGGATTTTCGGGTGCGGGCGCGTTTTCGGACGGAAAGCTCTCCCTGTCCTGCGAGGTAGGCGGCAACCTTCCCGAGCTTATCGGCGAGGAGCTTGCACAGGAAACCATCAACTACACCGATAAAATTTACCTCGAATTCGGCGCGGACGAGCATGTCGAGGGCATAAGCGACCCCGACAAGATCCGCGAGATACGCAAGAAAGCCATCAATGCAAACCTGAAGCTTGTTGACTGTCCCATCCGCCACCTCGGCACGGAAATGGCGCAGCAGCTTTATCTGCGCATTGAAAAGTACCTTATCGAGCACGGCGTTGATATCCTGTTCAGAAAGAACTGCGACGATATCGTCATCGAAAACGGCGTCTGCAAGGGCGTTATAATCTCCGACGCCGTCGGCGGCACCAACAGCGAAACCATCTACGGCGACGAAATAGTTATCGCGACCGGAAGAAAGGGCGCAGACTGGCTCGAAAAGACCTGCGAGGCTCACAACATCGAGCACCGCCCCGGCACCGTTGATATCGGCGTCCGCGTTGAGGTAAGAAACGAGGTAATGGAAGAAGTAAACGCCGTTCTGTATGAGTCCAAGCTCATCGGCTACCCGCTTCCTTTCAAGAACAAGGTTCGTACGTTCTGCCAGAATCCCGGCGGCTTCGTAAGCCAGGAAAACTACGACAACGACCTCGCCGTCGTAAACGGACACTCCTACAAGGAGCTTAAATCCAACAACACAAACCTCGCGATACTCTGTTCCCACAACTTCTCCGTGCCGTTCAATCAGCCGATAGAATATGCGCAGAAGGTCGGCGAGCTTACAAATATGCTCGGCAACGGACATATCCTCGTACAGCGCTACGGCGACATCCTCGACGGCAAGCGCACATGGCCCAAGGAGCTCAGCTTCTCCAACGTAAAGCCCACGCTTCCCGACGCCGTTGCGGGCGATATCACCGCCGCAATGCCCTACCGCACCATGACAAACATCATCAATTTTATCAAGGCGGTGGATCATGTCGTGCCCGGATTTGCCAGCCGCGAAACGCTGCTCTATTCCCCCGAGCTGAAATTTTACAGCAACCGCATAAAGATGGACGAGCATTTCAACACCAACATCGGCGGTCTGCACTGCCTCGGTGATTCCAGCGGATGGACAAGAGGTCTTATGATGGCTTCTGTAATGGGCGTTCTTATGGGACGCGAGCTGTCCTGACAATTCTTGGGCAACACCGCACAAAGACCATTTATTGGATTTTGCACGTGTCTTGCCTGCATCTTTTTCCGTCATCTTGCACAATTCGTCCTAGCAAGGCGGCAGCCTTGCGTCGTCCTCATTGTACAATCTGACGAAAAATCTGACTGCGCAATACACGCACAATCTTTGTGCGGTATTGCCCTTACAATAACATTTCGGAGGATATGACCATGCAGCTTTTGGAAGATCGCATAAAGAAAGACGGTATCGTTAAAGAGGGAAATGTTCTCAAGGTGGACAGCTTCCTCAATCATCAAATGGACATCTCGCTTTTCAACGAGATAGGCAAGGAATTCCGCAGGCTTTTTCCCGATAAGGGGATAAACAAGATACTCACCATCGAGGCTTCCGGTATAGGCATCGCCTGTATAACGGCGCAGTATTTCGGCTGCCCCGTTGTTTTCGCGAAGAAGGCGCAGAGCGTCAACATAGATGGCGAGGTTTATTCCACCACCATCGAGAGCTTCACGCACAAGCGTTCCTACAACGTTATCGTCAGCAGGAAGTTCCTTTCCCCGGAGGATAACGTGCTCATCATCGACGACTTCCTCGCAAACGGCTGCGCGCTGCTGGGTCTTATCGACATCGTTAAGGAGTCAGGCGCTTCCATCGCGGGCGCGGGCATAGTTGTAGAAAAAGGCTTCCAGAAAGGCGGCGAGCTGGTGCGCTCCAAGGGTATCCGCGTGGAGTCCCTTGCGGTGGTCGACAGCATGAGCGTTGACGGCGGCTGCGTATTTCGCAGGCAGTAATTAAGGTTTTAGCGGGATATTCCCGTTGAAATATAAAAAAGGTGGGCACAATATAAAAAAATGCCCGCAGGAGAATCAGATAAAAATCTGGGAGGAAAATCACATGAAGAAAAGACTTCTCGCCGCTCTGCTGGCGGCAACCTGCCTTTTTGCAGGCTGCGCTAACAACGGCACAGGCAGCACCGCTTCCGACAGCTCCGCTGCTGACAGCACAGTTTCCGACGAGAGCACAGCTGCCGACGACAGCACCGCTTCCGAGGACAACAGCACATCCGCAAACAACGATGTCAAGGTAGGCTTCGTTTACATCGGCAAGATCGACGACGGCGGATATACACAGGCTCACGATGCAGGCAGACTTGCCATCGAAGAGATGGGCGTTCCCACCGCATACGTTGAGGATGTTGCTGAAACAGTTTCCGATACCTGCGAAGCTATCAGAACACTGATCGACGAAGGCTGCAACCTTATCTACACAAACTCATTCGGCTTCATGGAAGGCACAGTTGAGATGGCAAAGGAATACCCCGATGTCAAGTTTGCTCACTGCTCCGGCTACATGAGAGAAGACAATATGTCCACCTACTTCGGTAAGGTATATCAGGCACGTTACCTTGCAGGTATCGTTGCAGGTATGAAGACCGAAGTCAACCGCATCGGCTATGTTGCTGCAAAGGGCATTCCCGAGGTTATCCGTGGCATCAACGCGTTCACACTGGGCGTTCAGTCCGTTAACCCCGACGCTACCGTTGAGGTCGTATTTACCGATACATGGTACGATCCCGCAGTTGAGAAGCAGGCTGCTCTCGAGCTGCTGAACAAGGGCGTTGACGTCATCGCACAGCACCAGGATACAACCGCTCCTCAGGTTGCTGCACAGGAAAAGGGCGCATACTGCATCGGCTACAACTTCCCGACTGCTGACGCTGCTCCCCAGGCTTACCTGACAGCTGCTTGCTTCAGATGGGCAACATTCTACACCGACGATGTTCAGAGAGCAATCGACGGCACATGGACCTCCAGAGCTTACTGGGAGGGTCTTGCAGCAAACATGACTTACCTTGACGATCTGACAGACCTCTGCGCAGAGGGCACACAGGAGAAGGTTGACGCGGCAAAGGCTGCCATCATCGACGGTTCTTTCGATCCTTTCACAGGCCCGCTGTACGATCAGGACGGCAACCTCAAGGTTGAGGATGGCGTAAGAATGACCGACGACGAGATCTGGAACATGAGCTGGTTCGTTAAGGGCGTTGTAGGCACTATCCCCGCATAAAAACTTTGACCAAAAAGTCTAAAGACTTTTTGGTCAATAACATCCGCACTGCGCGCACTCATTGCCGGCTATGCCGTCAATTAAGCGTAAAGCGAAGCTGTCGCTAACACACTTGTGCGGATAGAAGTGTTTTTTGCCTCGGCGGAGCTGAGGCAAAAAATATATTTAAAAGCCCGCTTCGCGGGCAGAAATAGGTTCAGTAATTGAACTGTCCGTCGGTACGGACAGGCAATACCGCGGGGCAGCACCCCGCGGCGTTGCTGTTTTCTGTTACAGTTTAAGGCAATTGCTTTTTTTGAAGAAGCATTTGCTTTTTCCGAGGGTGCGGTGGCTTATCCGTGCCTTCGGAAAAGGCAAATGCGGCGCTTTGGCGCGGGAATATAATTTGGGCAGTCCGCAAGGGCTGTATGGAGGATGAATATGACGGGACCTTATATCAGGCTTGAGAATATCTGCAAGTCGTTCGGCTCTGTTCAGGCAAACAAAAATGTGTCCATCGACGTGAATAAGGGCGAGATACTTGCGCTGCTGGGCGAAAACGGCTCGGGAAAGAGCACGCTGGTGAATATGCTCAGCGGAATTTACACCCCCGACAGCGGAAACATCTACATCGACGGAAAGAAAACGGTTTTCAGCTCCCCTAAGGACGCCATAAAGGCGGGCATAGGCATGGTGCACCAGCACTTCAAGCTGGTCGAGGTAATGACCGCGGCGGAAAACATCGTAATCGGGCAGGAAAAGAGCGTTTTCACATCCAAGAAGCGCATGGCGCAGAGCATAAGCGCACTGAACGAAAAATACGGTCTGAGCATCGTCCCCGACAAGAAGATATACAATATGTCCGTCAGCGAGAAGCAGTCCGTGGAGATTATGAAGATACTCTACCGCGGCGCGGATGTGCTCATCCTTGACGAGCCGACGGCGGTGCTTACTCCGCAGGAGATAACAGCGCTGTTTGATATCCTCAAAAAAATGAAGCAGCAGGGCTGCTCCATCATAATCATAACCCACAAGATGGCGGAGGTAATGGACATTTCCGACCGCGTTACGGTACTCCGCAAGGGTGAGAGCATCGCGACGGTGGTAACAAAGGAAACCACCCCCAAGCAGCTTACCGAAATGATGGTAGGCAGCGCGGTGTCCCTCGAAATAGAGCGCCCCAAGGCGGAGATTTCCGAGAAGCCCCTGCTTTCCGTAACAAACCTCACCAAGCGGGATTACGAGGGCGTCAACGTGCTGAACAACGTTTCCTTTGACCTCTACGGCGGCGAGATACTCGGCGTTGCGGGCATCGCGGGAAGCGGACAGAAAGAGCTCTGCGAGATAATCGCGGGACTGGACAAGGCAAACGGCGGCGACATCACATTCGGCGGCGACAGCATACTCGGTCTTTCCCCCCGCGCTATCCTCAAGAAAGGGATAAGCATGAGCTTTGTCCCCGAGGACAGACTCGGCATGGGGCTTGTGGCGGGAATGAGCGTTACAAACAACGTTATCCTCAAATCCTACAACCGCAACCGCGGACCTTTCCTCGATAAGAAATTTGCAAAGTCGCTGGCGGAGCAGATAGTTGATGAATTCGACATCTCCACCCCGTCCGTCAACCACGAGGTAAAGAAGCTCTCCGGCGGCAACATACAGAAAGTCCTGCTGGGGCGTGAGATATGGCTGGCGCCGAAGGTGCTCATCACAGCTTATCCCGTGCGCGGACTTGATATAGGCGCCTCCTACAACATCTATCGCGTGCTTAACGAGCAGAAGAAAAAGGGCGTTGCGGTGCTGTTCATCGGCGAGGACCTCGATGTTCTCAAGAGCATATCCGACCGGCTTATGGTCATCCACAGCGGCGAGATAATCGACATCGTTGACCCTGCGGAAGTTACCAAGGAAGATATAGGACTGATGATGCTCGGCCATCACAGAGAGGAGGGCGCGGAATGAGCCACATACAGATATCGCGGCGCGCGAATACATCGCGCCTTGCGGAGAACCTTGTGCGTATCGGCGCGATAGTTGCCTCGCTTATTCTTGCGGGCATAGTAATGCTCTTTATGGGCTACAACCCGATCGAAATTTTCGGCAGGATAATCACCTCGTCGCTGTCGACATACAGCCGCTTCACCGAAACGGTCAACAAGACAATACTGCTGACGACCCTGTCGCTGGGTATCGCGGTGGCGTTCAGAATGAAGTTCTGGAACATCGGCGCGGAAGGTCAGTTTTACATGGGCGCGTTCGGCGCGGCGCTGGCGGCGTTCGGATTTCCCGAGCTTCACCCCGCATTGCTGCTGCCGCTGATGGCGCTGTTTGCGTTTGTTTTCGGCGGACTCTGGGCGATGATCCCCGCGCTGCTGAAAGCTAAGTTCTCCACCAGCGAAACGCTTGTAACGCTGATGATGAACTACATTGCGGTTTCGTTCATTTCCTACCTGCAATACGGTCCGTGGAAAGACCCCGCGTCCCTCGGCGCGGCGAAGATAGCGCGCTTTTCCGACAACGCGATACTTCCCAAAGTATTCGGCATCCACGCGGGCTGGATAATCATGCTGGCGCTTGTGGTGATCATGACGATAGTGCTGAAATACACAAAGCTTGGCTATCAGATAGACGTCCTCGGCGAAAGCGAAACCACCGCGCGCTATGCGGGCATGAACACGCTGAAAATAATGTTTGCGGCGGTTATGATAAGCGGCGGTCTCTGCGGCATGGCGGGCTTCATGCAGGCGAGCGCCATTGAAAAATCCATCACCGACTCCATGTCCGGCGGACTTGGATTTACGGCGGTGATCACCGCATGGCTGGCAAAGCTCAAGCCGCCGGTCATCGTTGTGGTTTCCTTTGCATTCTCGATGCTTCTACAGAGCGGCAAATCGCTCCAGGTGATCGGCATTCCGTCCTCTATCACGGAGATACTTCAGGGCGTTATAATCTTCTTCGTGCTCGGAAGCGAGTTCTTTATCAACTACAAGGTTTCCCTCCGCAGGGAAAACGCCGCAAAGGAGGCTGAATAATGGATATACTTAATGAGATCTCCCTGTTTTTGCAGACCTCCGTGCAGATGGGCACGCATATTCTGTTCGCCATCGTCGGCGGCATAATCTGCGAAAAGGTCGGAAATACCAACCTCGGCGTTGAGGGCATGATGCTGATGGGCGCGGCGATGGGATTTACGGTCGCGTGCTCCACGGGCAATCCGGTGCTTGCGGTTCTCGCGGCGGGCGCGGCGGGACTTGCGGGCGCGCTGATCTACGCGGTAATTACGGTAACTCTCCGCGGCAATCAGGTCGTAACGGGTCTTGTGCTTACCATATTCGGCACCGGCTTTGCGGGATTTATCGGAAAAACCGTTTCGGGCAGCATCGTCCCCGAGAGCGTTGTAAACGCGTTCAAGCCTTATGATATCCCCGTTCTCTGCGATATCCCGATAATCGGCAAGGCGCTTTTCAGCCAGAGCGTTTATGTTCAGATGGCGCTTGTCGTTGCGATACTCGCATATTTCTATATAAACAAGACAAAGATGGGTCTGTATATGCGCGCCGTGGGCGAAAACCCCGCCGCCGCAGACGCCTCGGGCGTTAACGTTACGTTCTACAAATATTTCAATATACTTCTCGGAGGATTCCTCTGCGGCGTCGGCGGGGCGTATCTCTCGATAGTGTTCCTTACCACATGGCAGGACAATGTTACCGCGGGCGCAGGCTGGATCGCGGTCGCGCTGGTAATCTTCAGCACATGGAATCCCCTTAAGGCGATACTCGCGGCGTATCTTTTCGGTATGCTGAAAGGTCTTAACTTCAAGATGCAGGGCTGGGGGATACAGATACCCTCGCAGTTCCTCGAAATGCTGCCGTATATCGCGACGATAGTTGTGCTCGTGTTCATCACCCTGCGCAAGAAGAAGGAGAACCAGCCGCCAAAGGCGCTCGGCGACCCGTATTTCCGAGAAGAGAGGTAACGCCCGCATGAGAATGAGAAAGAAACACAACCTTGAGGAGCGCATCGCCGCCTGCTCGGACGTTATGCTGTATATGCAGAATCAGAATGAGCACGCCAATGACCCGTTGGACGAAAACCTGTTTTTCGACAGCATGAAAGTGTTCGGGAACAGCAATCCCCTGCACCTTGAGATAGGCTGCGGAAAGGGCGCGTTCGTGCTTGAAATAGCGCAGAGAAACCCCGACATCAACTACATCGCCATCGAAAAAACGCCGAATGTCCTTATCACGGGCATGGAGCGGCTGAAAGAGCTGGGGCTGAAAAATGTGCGTTTCTGTCTTGGTCAGGCGGAGTACCTTGACCATCTGTTCCACGAGGGCGCGGCGGACAGGCTGTATCTCAATTTCAGCTGCCCGTTCCCCAAGGAAACATACGCCCGCCACCGCCTTACGCACACGCGCTTTCTTGAGATATACAAGGGCGTTCTGAAAAAGGGCGCGGAGATACATCAGAAAACGGACAATATGCATTTCTTCGAGTTTTCGATAGAGCATTTTTCGGCAAACGGGTTCGTGATGAAGAATGTTTCGCTCGACCTGCATAACAGCGGGTTCGAGGGGAATATTATGACAGAGTATGAAACGCGTTTTACATCGATGGGTCTGCCTATTTACAGGCTTGAGGCCGTGAACCCCGGCAAATAAAACACAAAACAGGGCAGCGTTCAAATTGCTCTGACAACTTGTCGAAAAAATCAAATTTTCCCGCGAAGCGGGCTTTTTAAATCCGTTTTTCGCCACGGGTTTCCCGGGGCGAAAAACACTTCTATCCGCACAAGTGTGTTAGCGACAGCTTCGCTTTACGCTTAATTGTCGGCAACGCCGACAAACCGTGCGCGCAGGGCGGATGTTTCGTCGGAAAAGTCCCAACGGGACTTTTTCGACGGTCTGACAGGGCAGCGTTCAAACTGCCCTTAAATCATAAAGGAGGATATCCCATGAAAAAGATAACAGGAACTTTCCCGAGCACATCGGGACTTTGCAGCGTGCATTTTTATTTCTACGTTCCCGAGAAGCCCAAGGCGCTGCTCATGCTCTCCCACGGGATGTGCGAGTATATCGAGCGGTACGAGGATTTCGCGAAATTCCTCTGCGACAACGACATAATCCTCTGCGGAAACGACCACATAGGTCATGGCAATTCCGTTTCGGACGAAGAAATGATGGGCTATTTCGGCCCCGACCGCGGATACATCAACATGGTGCGCGACCTGCACAGGATGAAGCTCATCGCCGAGAAGAAGTTCCCCGATATCCCCCATTTTCTGATGGGTCACAGCATGGGAAGCTTCCTCGCGAGGATATACCTTGCGAAATACCGCGACAGGCTCAGCGGCGCGATCATAATGGGCACCGCGGGGGGCATGGCTGCTTCCGCTCCGCTGAGGCGCGTTATGGACGCCGTTGCGGTCAACCACGGGGATTTCTACCGTCACGATTTCGGCACGAAGGTGGTTTTCGGAATGTTCAACCTGCGCACCGCAAACCGCCGCACGAAGAACGATTGGCTCTCCCGCGACGACGCGAATGTCGATAAATACTGCGCCGATCCGAAGTGCAATTTCACGTTCACCATCGCGGGGTATAAGGATCTGCTGAATGCGCTGCTCTGCGCGAACAGCGCGCCTGTTATCGAAAACACTCCGACGGAGCTTCCGCTGCTGTTCCTCAGCGGCGGCATGGATCCCATCGGCGAGTACGGGCAGGGCGTCCGCTCGGCGTGCATGAAGTACCTCGAGCACGGCTGCGATGTTACGCTGAGAATATATCGCGAGGCAAGGCATGAACTGATATTCGAGCTGAACAGGGAAGAGGTAATGGACGATATACTTTCGTTCCTTATTAAGAGGATATAATACGTAAAGGGGAGGAAATGTCCTTCCCCTTTTTTATTTCAAAAACCGCCGGACACATACTTAAATTCACCCGCCGCCCCTTGATTTTTTGTCATCAATGATGTATAATATTAATACCAAAAAAGGACATACGAAAGGAAATAAAACATGAATATATGGCATGACGTAGCTCCCGAAAGAATAACCCCCAACGACTTCCTCGCGGTCGTTGAAATAGAAAAGGGCAGCAAGAAGAAATACGAGCTTGACAAGCAGACAGGTCTTATCATCCTCGACAGAATACTCTACACATCCACCCACTATCCCGCAAATTACGGCTTTATTCCGCGCACCCTCGCGGACGACGGCGACCCGCTGGATGTTCTGATACTCTGCAACGAACCGTTAAATCCGCTGGTGCTGGTTCAGTGCTATCCCATCGGCGTTATAACCATGCTGGACAACGGCAAGAACGACGAAAAGATCATTGCCATCCCGTTCGAGGATCCTACATACAACGCGTACCGCGGCATTGAAGCCCTCCCCAGCCACCTTTTTGAAGAAATGCGCCATTTCTTCTCTGTTTACAAGCAGCTTGAGGGCAAGGAAACCGCCGTAAACGAGGTAATGGGTCAGAAGGCGGCAATTCAGGTAATCCGCCAGTGCATCGACAATTATAATGAGATCTACGGCGCAAAGCACGCCGCAGAAAAGACAGACAATTCCGAAAAGAAAGAGGAGAAGAAGTGATCCTCGCAAGTCAGTCGCCGCGCCGCCGCGAGCTGCTGTCGCTCATCGCGGATAAATTTACCGTTATCCCCGCAAAGGGCGAGGAAAGGATCGGCGATAATGTCCCGCCGAGCGAAGCAGTAAAAATGCTTGCGCGTCAAAAAGCGACAGAAATATACTCGGAGTATAAAGATGAAACGATAATCGCCGCCGATACGGTCGTCGCGATAGACGGAGAAATACTCGGCAAGCCGCACAGCCCCGAAAATGCAGCGGAGATGCTGCGCAAGCTTTCTGGCAGAAAACACAGCGTATTCACGGGCGTGTGCGTTATCCACCACGACGGCGAAACAGATGTTTTCGCGGAGGAAACGCAGGTGGAATTTTACCCGCTGACCGAGCGGGAGATAGCCGCGTACGTTGCCACCGGCGAGCCGATGGACAAGGCGGGAGCCTACGGCATACAGGGCAGGGGTGCGCTGCTTGTAAAGGGCATTTCGGGGGACTATTACAACGTAATGGGGCTTCCCGTTGGACAGCTATACAGGGTGCTTCTCGGCAGGGGCGCGGTGGACGGAAAGGTCTTTGCATGAAAACGCGGCTGAAGTTAAGCTATAATTCCCCCGTGATACTTACCTATGTAGCGGTGTGCGTTGTTTTTCTCGCGGTCAATTGGATAACCGACGGATGGTTCAACAAGTATTTTCTGATATGCTATGGGCATCCGAACTGGTTCGACCCGCTGACGTATATTCGGCTGGTGAGCTACGCGTTCGGGCACAGCGGCGTGTCGCACCTTACGGGGAACATGATAATGATGCTGCTGGTAGGGCCTGTTGTTGAGGAGAAATACGGCAGCCGAAACCTTACGATAATGATATTCGTAACGGCGCTTATAGGCGGCCTGCTGAACTCCCTGTTCTTTGAAACCGGGATAATCGGCGCGAGCGGCATAGTTTTCATGCTGATAATTCTGAGCGCATTCACGAATATGAAAAAGGGTGAGATACCCCTTACGCTGATACTTGTCACGGCGATATATCTCGGGCAGGAGATATACGACGGGCTGTTCACGAACGACAATGTTTCGCACTTCGGGCATATTGAGGGGGGAATATCCGGCCTCGGATTCGGAGTTTTGTATCACAAAAAGGTTTTTGAACAGAAACAGCATTATTAAATTTGCGCCGTCAAGGCGCGCGGGGTTGACGTTCCCTCCGAACTACAGTGAGGAGGGGCGGCAGCCCCGCTATTTGCTTTTTAATTGCAAATTGTTTTTGCTCGCCGCTTGGGGATATAATTAATACGCTCCGCGTTGTTGGTTTAAACGATTTAATAAATTTCTTTTCGCACAATTGCGAGGGGAGCAACTTTGGTGGAGGGGAAAACTGCGTTTTCCACCTCCCCCATAGTTTCTCCCCTCGCGCTCCCCTTTTCCTAACCCCCACCTCTTTCCTTAAAGGTTTTCGCGCCTTACATTTTGAAAGGTTTATCTCGCTCCGCGACTTATGTGTAATGCTTGGCGTAGGCTCCGGTAGGTGGTCGCAACATTATATGTACACTCGATGGAACGGCACTCATGGGAGAGCGCGCAGCATCGCTTTGCTTCGCTCGCTGGGCAGGCGGTTTGGACGTGGACACTTTTTGCGACCGCACATTAAGATTTACTGGGCGCTCAAAGCGCAGGCGCCTGTCGGAGCAACTAAAATCTTATGGCGGATTCTCAATTGTGCGAAAACGTGTGTCAATAAGCAACAAACGCGAAAAAGCAACATCCAACTCGCGAAGCGAAAAGAAACCTTTCCCGTACAAAGGGCGTTTACGCTTCAGGAAAGAGGTAGGGGTTAGGAAAAGGGGAGCGCGAGGGGAGAAACTATGGGGGAGGTAGGAAACGTAAGTTTCCTCCTCCACCAAAGTTGCTCCCCTCGCAGAAGTGCGAAAAGAAATTTATTAAATTGTTTGTACCAACAACGCGGAGCGTATTTATTACTGCCCCTCGCGGTGAGCGAAAACAATTTGCAATTAAAAAGCACCCAGCGCCGCCAGCGCCCACCCTCGCCGATGGCTCGGATGGATCGTTGTCGCCGCGGCGCCTTGACGGCGCCTATGCTTGGCGAAAGCGCTTTTGGAAGCAAGTAGCGGGGCTGCCGCCCCTCCTCACTCCGTTCGGAGGGAACGACATCCCCGCGCGCCTTGACGGCACATTATATCCCCAGTGCTGCCCCCAGCAGCACCCCGCCGATAAATACAGGCGCAGCGTATTTTATCATAAATTCAAAGCTGCGCCGCCGCCTGAAAACGCCGTTCCGACCGATCTCGTCGGAAATCACCGACGGTTTCACCACCCACCCGATGTAAAGGCAGGCGAGCAGCGCCGCGATCGGCGTTATTATCGAGTTCCCCACGATGTCCATAAAATCCAGTATCGCGTGCCCGAATGGCTTCACGCCGCTCCATACGCTGTATCCCAGCGCCGACGGAATCCCCAGTACAAACAGCACCACCGCCATTATCCCCGCCGCCGCGGGGCGCTTCAGCCCGAATATTCCGATCAGGTTTGCGGTGTTGACCTCCAGCATGGATATCGCGGAGGTCAGCGCCGCGAACAGCACCAGCACGAAAAATACCGCTCCCGCCCCCTGTCCCAGCGGCATCGCCGCAAAAACAGCGGGCATGGTTTCAAACATAAGTCCTGTCCCCGCCGAAACCGCCGCTTCCTCGCCGCCCGAAAATGCAAACAGCGCGCAGATTATCGTCAGCCCCGAAAGAAACGCTATGCCAATGTCAAATATCTCCACCTGCTTCACCGAGCGCTCTATATCCGCGCTCCGCTCGAGATACGCGCCGTATGTCACGATTATCCCGCTTGACAGCGACAGCGAATAAAACATCTGACCCGTTGCGGCGAGTATCGTTTCAAAGCTGAATTTCGAGAAGTCGGGGCGGAGATAGTACGCCGCGCCGACTGCCGCGCCCTCTGCAAAGAGGGAGTATAACGCCAGCACCACCGCGAGTATCACCAGTATCGGCATAAGCACCTTGTTAGCCTTTTCAATGCCGTTTTTTACGCCGAACATAACTACCCCCGCAGCCGCCGCGATGAATATTACCTGAAAGATAACAGGCTCCGCGGTCTGCCCGATGAACGCACTGTAAAACCCGCTTTCTGCGGCATTCCGCCCCGCGCCGGTCACAAACACCAGCGCGTATTTTATTACCCATCCTCCTATAACGCAGTAGTATGGCAGGGTTATCAGCGTTATCACAGCGGTGAGAATGCCTATCGCGCCGCCGCCTTTTCCGAGGGCGCGCCAGCTCTGTATGCTCGCGCGGGCGGCACGCCTGCCTATTGCTATTTCCATTGCCATGATGGGGAAGCCCAGCACCAGCGAAACTATCAGATAGCACAGCAGGAATATCCCCCCGCCGTACTCCGCCGCAAGATACGGAAACCTCCATATATTCCCCAGCCCCACGGCGGAGCCCGCCGCTGAGAGCACAAATCCTATTCTGCCCGAAAATTTCGGTCTGCTCATAATATCCTCTCCGAATCCCGATATAATTATATAAGGCGGCATATTTCCGCCGTGAAAATTCTTATTTATTATTTATCGTCATGGCGCAATTATTCCGTATGGATAGTGCTTGACAGCGGGAAAATAATCGGCTATAATTTATAAATACAACACATCGGGAGGAAACGCATGGCGGATTTTTTCAGAGGAATACCCGACAGGATGGAGATATTCGGCGGGCTTCATATCGGCATTTCTGCGGTATTTCTTGCGGCGGCAGTGCTTATTTTTGTTTTCAGAAAGCGGCTCGCACGGCTTGACGGAATAATTGTCCGCCGCGTTATGGCGGGCGTGCTGGCGGCGAATATGCTCATCCATTATGCTTCGCGGCTCATCCTCGGGATATGGCGGTTTGAGGAAGATCTTCCGCTGC
Organism: uncultured Oscillospiraceae bacterium; assembly: GCA_934481445.1. Lineage (GTDB taxonomy): Bacteria > Bacillota > Clostridia > Oscillospirales > Ruminococcaceae > CAG-115. Next base: position 29,437 of record CAKSPC010000016.1, on the reverse strand, counting down.
ATATCTGCTTCGTTACGAATTTCCTGCTGATATACATTCTTCTCACAAACGATAAGCGCGGGCTTTTCCGCGTGGTGTATTATTTCACGCTTATCGGTCCGCTGCCCGCTATGATATGGCCTGACCTGTCATATTCGTGGCAGAGTTACACGTTCTGGCAGTTTGTTATAAGCCATCATGTCATGCTGCTGTTCAGCCTTTTCTGCCTGTTCGTTTTCGGGTATGAAGTTCGGCTGCGCAGCATATTCCCGGCGTTTTTCTTCGGGAATATATACATCGGCGCGGTGTGGATATTCAACGGCATTTTCGGCACGAATTATATCATGATGGAGGAGCTTCCGCAGCAGCTTTATGAGATATATCCGTTCCTCGACAGAATGCCGCCGCTGGCGTGGCTGGAGCTTGTGGGGGCAATGGTGCTGCTTGCGGCATATCTTCCCGCCCTTTTGGCAAAAAAACGCGGCGCGGGCTGCCAAAATGATTGACAACAGGCATAAAATGCTGTATAATGAATTTGTATGTTTAATATCAACGGCAAAACCGTTTTGAAAGGACAATAAAGAGATGAATTATGATTTCGCCGCCATTGAAAGCAAATGGCAGAAATACTGGGACGACCACCGTACATTCCACGCGGAGAACGACTATTCCAAGCCTAAGTTCTATGCGCTGGTAGAGTTCCCCTATCCCTCCGGACAGGGACTTCACATCGGCCATCCCCGCCCCTACACCGCAATGGATATCGTATCCAGAAAGCGCCGTATGCAGGGCTACAACGTTCTTTTCCCCATGGGCTGGGACGCATTCGGTCTGCCCACGGAGAACTACGCCATCAAGAACAAGATCCACCCCGCGATCGTTACCAAGAACAACGTTGCCCGCTTCAAGGAGCAGCTCAAGTCCCTCGGTATGTCCTTTGACTGGGAGCGCGAGATCAACACCACCGACCCCAAGTACTTCAAGTGGACGCAGTGGATATTCCTCCAGCTTTTCAAGGACGGACTGGCTTACAAGAAGGAAATGAACGTAAACTGGTGCACATCCTGTAAGGTCGTTCTCGCCAACGAGGAAGTTGTAAACGGCAAGTGCGAGCGCTGCGGCGGCGAGGTGATCCACAAGGTAAAGAGCCAGTGGATGCTCAAGATAACCGAATATGCGCAGAAGCTCATCGACGACCTGAAGGACGTTGATTATTTCGAGAAGATAAAGACCGCGCAGATAAACTGGATCGGCCGCTCTACGGGTGCGGAAGTAAACTTCAAGACCACCCTCGGCGACGCCCTCACCGTATACACCACCCGCCCCGATACACTGTTCGGTGCGACATACATGGTAATCTCCCCGGAGCACCCCATGATAGAAAAGTGGGCGGACAAGCTTAACAACATGGACGCTGTAAGGGCATATCAGGCGGAAGCGGCAAAGAAGTCCGACTTCGACCGCACCGAGATGAACAAGGACAAGACAGGCGTAAAGCTTGACGGCGTGCTTGCGATAAATCCCGTAAACGGCAGAGAGATACCCATTTTCATTTCCGACTATGTTCTGATGACATACGGCACCGGCGCCATCATGGCGGTACCCGCGCACGACACCCGCGACTGGGAATTTGCAAAGGTGTTCGACCTGCCCATCATCGAGGTAGTAAAGGGCGGCGAGGATGTTCAGAAAGCGGCGTTCACCGACTGCGCTACCGGTATTATGGTCAACTCCGGCTTCCTTGACGGTCTGTCCGTTGAGGACGCAAAGGTGAAGATGAAGGAATATCTCACCGAAAAGGGTATCGGCCACGAAAAGGTAAACTACAAGCTGCGCGACTGGGTATTCTCCCGCCAGAGATACTGGGGCGAGCCTATCCCCGTTGTAAAGTGCGAGAAGTGCGGCTGGGTCGCTCTGCCCGAAAGCGAGCTGCCCCTTGAGCTGCCCGATGTAGAAAGCTATATGCCCACCGACAACGGCGAAAGCCCGCTGTCCACGCTGGAAAGCTTCATCAACACGACCTGCCCGTGCTGCGGCGGCCCCGCAAAGCGTGAAACCGACACCATGCCCCAGTGGGCAGGCTCGAGCTGGTATTTCCTGCGCTACTGCGACCCGCACAACGACGAAGCGCTGGCAAGCAAGGAAGCGCTGGACTACTGGATGCCCGTCGACTGGTACAACGGCGGCATGGAACACACCACGCTCCACCTGCTGTACAGCCGTTTCTGGCACAAGTTCCTGTACGACAAGGGCGTTGTTCCCTGCAAGGAGCCGTACATGAAGCGTACATCCCACGGCATGATACTCGGCAAGGATCCCGAGCGTCCCGGCGAGTTCACAAAGATGTCCAAGTCCAAGGGCAACGTTGTTAACCCCGACGATGTCGTTAAGGAGTTCGGCGCGGATACTCTCCGTCTGTACGAGATGTTCGTAGGCGATTTCGAAAAGGCTGCTCCGTGGCAGGAGAACGGCATCAAGGGCTGCAAGCGCTTCCTCGACAGAGTATGGAACATGAGCGAGAAGCTTCAGAACGGCGAGGAATATTCCGACAAGCTGCGCAGCTCCATGCACAAGACCATCAAGAAGGTTTCCGAGGATATTGAAACGCTGAAATTCAACACCGCCATCGCGACCATGATGGCACTGCTGAACGAAGCAGAAAATGCCGGCGGCTTCAACCGTGCCGAATACAAGACCCTGCTGATGCTGCTTAACCCGTTTGCTCCGCACATCACCGAGGAACTGTACGAAAGACTTTACGGCGCGATACTCAACGAGCAGAAGTGGCCCGAGTACGACGAGAAGCTTTGCGTGGATGAAAGCGTTGAACTTGCAGTTCAGGTAAACGGCAAGGTAAAGGCACGCTTCAACGCCCCCGTTGACAGCGACAGCGATACTCTTGTGAACATGGCTCTTGAACTGCCCGAGATAAAGCAGCTCACCGACGGAAAGACCATAGTAAAGAAGATAGCCGTTCCGAACAAGCTGGTAAATATCGTAGTCAAGTGATAGCAGGGCGCCGCGCAGATTTCTGTGCGGCGTTCTTTGGACAGGAGAATAAATTATATGAAGATATCGAAAAGGGTGTTTGCTGCTCTGCTCGGCGTTTTTATGCTTGCAGGCTGTGCGGGCAACGGCGCTTCGTTATCCGAAGGGAGCGGCACGGGGGAAAGTCTTTCTCGGGCGGAAAGCACCTCCGAAGCAAACAACGCAGCATCGGAAAATTCCGATAGTTCCGAAACCTCTTCCGAAGCCGAAGAGCAGGCGGAGCCGACCGAACCGATACAGCGCGACCTTGACTATGAATGGGATAAGGTGATCGCGCTGACATTCGACGACGGTCCCAACACCACCACGACCTACGAAGTCCTTGAGGTGCTGAAGAAGCACGGCGTCGTTGCGTCGTTTTTCCTCATCGGCAATAATATCACCGACGAAAGCGCGGAAGCCGTGAAATACGCCTACGACCTTGGCTGCGAGATAGATAACCACAGCAAATCCCACGACTACATGAACGAGATGTCTGCGGAGGACTGCGCGGCGGAGTATCAGTATGTCGATGACAAGGTTTTCGAGATAACGGGGGAGCACACGAAGTTTTTCCGCCCGCCGTATCTTGCGATAGATTTTCCGATGTGGGACTACATTGACGTGCCGTTTATCGCGGGAACAGGCTGCGATGACTGGAACGCGAAAGTTGATGTTGACAGGCGCGTTGCGGTGGTGGAGAAAAAAGCGGCGGACGGCGCGATAATACTCATGCACGACGCCGAGGGAAATCACCGGACTGTCGAAGCGATAGACAGGATAATCCCAGATCTCAAGGCACAGGGCTACAAATTTGTAACAGTGAGCGAGCTTTTCGAGGAGAAAGGCATAACCCCTGCGAAGGATATACTTTATTCCAACGTAGAACAGACAGGAACATGGAGTTAAGATATGTACAACAACAAACCTCTTGCGGCACTTACCTTTGACGACGGCCCGAACACAGTCACCACGCCGCAGGTGATAGACAAGCTTGAAAAATACGGTGTTATCGCGTCGTTCTTTCTTATCGGCGACAATATTAACGATAAGAGCGCCGAGGGACCCCGCAGGGCGTTCAAAATGGGCTGCGAGATACACAATCACAGCCGCACGCACACCGCCATGCCGAAGCTTACCGCCTCGGAAATGAAAGCGGAGATAGACTACACCAACAAGAAAATCGAGAATATAACAGGGGTAACTCCGAAGTTTTTCCGTCCGCCGTACATAGCGGTGATCGCTGATATGTATGTCAATATAGATCTGCCGTTTATTGCGGGGATAGGCGCGGAGGACTGGCTGGACGAGGTTTCGGCGGAAATGCGCGCGCAGAAGATCCTTGCGCAGGTTCAGGATGGAAGCATAATCCTGCTGCATGATATGATAGGAAACTACCGCACGGTGGACGCGCTGGATATTATTATTCCGGAAATGCTTTCCCGCGGGTTTGAATTTGTAACGGTTTCGGAGCTGTTCAGGCTGGAAAATGTCGAGCCCGTCAGCGGGCGCGTTTACAGCAATGTTTTTCAGACAACGGAGTGTTGAGTTTCTAGCATTTTTTAGCGGCGGATATTAGTTGTCGGGAAAGTCAAAACGGCAGTGAATTGCAACAGACTGTGGGGGGAAAACTCTTGTTTTCCCCCCACGCCCCCTTTAGCGCCTTGGGAGTCGGGGGGAGTTTCGCCGTCTGCAAGACTAAGCGCGAAGCGTGTGTCTAACGGCAGACGAGGGCGCTGCCCTCGACCCGCAAGCCTTGAGTTTACGCCAACAGGTATGACCACGCTATTCCGATACCATGCTTTTGGCGTAAACTAAAAAGGCTTGAGCGAAACTTTTAATACGCTACGCGAAAATTTTAAAGGTTTTTGACAGTTTGACTACCCTTGTGATAAAAAACTTTTTTCCAGCGTCCCTGCCTATTCCTAACGCCACGCGAAATTTTTAATTTTGGGGTGGACAAAAAACAGAAATTGTGGTATAATATATTACGTATCTTTATGCGGGTAGCGGCATTTGTCTGCTCCCGTAAGAAATTGAAAGGAATGTAATAAAATGAAAGTAACAGCAGATACGATCATCGGCGAACTTCTTGATATCAACGCAGAGGCGGTTGCGCCTATCCTTTTTGAAATGGGTATGCACTGCCTTGGCTGCCCCTCCAGCAGAGGCGAATCCATCGGCGAAGCGTGCATGGTTCACGGCGTTGACACCGACGAGATCGTTGAAAAGCTCAACTCCGTTCTTGGAAACTGATGCTGTCGCTTGACAGCAGGCTTAAAACAGCAGCGGATCTGTGCCGCAGCGGCGTTGTCGTCGCTGACGTCGGCACAGACCACGCGCAGCTTGCCTGCTACCTTGCCATGAACGGCGCAAGCTCCGTGATAGCCTCGGATGTCAGGGAGGGCCCGCTCGACGCCGCCCGCAGGACGGTCGAGGAAACCGGCGTGAAAAACGTTTCCGTTGTGCTTTCGGACGGACTTGACAAAATAGACTATGCCGACGATGTCGTTATATGCGGCATGGGCGGCGAGCTCATCGCGGATATAATCGCGGGCTGCCGCTTTCTTTCTGAGAACACCCGCTTTATCCTCCAGCCCATGACCCGTCCCGACGCATTGCGCAGGCGGCTTTATTCCGCGGGATTTGATATCGACGCGGAGCGCACCGCCTACGATGGAAAGCGCGCATATGTTATCCTCCGCGCGAAATACACCGGTGTAAAGCGCGACATCGACGAAGTAACCGCGCTGGTCGGAAACGTAACCGATGAAAAATATCTGAGGCTCACAGCCGATAAGCTTCTTAAAAACGCAGACGGCATGGAACGGTCGGCGGACTGCGCCGCGCAGGCGGAGAAGCTCCGCGAAACCGCCCGTGCGATACTTGCGCGTATCTGAGGCGGCATCTGATAAGGAGAAACTATGTTCAACAGAGATATACTCAACTACATAAACACCATCTCGCCGCTTTCTTATGCGGAAAGCTTCGATAATGTCGGGCTTCTTATCGGTGGGATGAACGACCATATCTCCGGGATATGCTGCTGCCTTGATATAACAAACGAGGTCGTGGACGAGGCGCTTGCAAAGGGCGCAAACCTTATTATCGCGCACCATCCCGTTATTTTCGACCCGCTGAAGAGCGTGCCGACGTGGAGCCCCGTTTACAGGATGATACGTCACGGCATCGGCGCGATTTGTATTCACACGAACTTTGATATGAGCGAGGGCGGCGTCAACGACACCCTGCTCGAGCTGCTCGGTTTCGAGCAGAGCGAGGTGCTCGAGGTGGTAAACGCCAACGGACTTGGCTTCGGCGCGGTATGCGAGCTTCCGCTGTGCTTTACATCAAAGGCGCTGGCGGAGCACTGTAAGCAGTGCCTTGACCTCGATGTCGTTAAATACAGCAGAAACGAGCGCGAGATACGCCGCGCGGCGGTGTGCTGCGGCGGCGGTGTAAACGGCACCGTAATGCAGCTTGCGCGGGAAAAGGGCTGCGACGCGATAATTTCGGGTGATATAAAGCATAATTACTGGGTGGAGGCGCTCAACAGCGGCATTACACTTATTGACGCAGGTCATTTCGGCACGGAAAAGGCATTCTCGCACCGGATCGCGGCGCTCATTTCCCGCGCCTTTGCGGAGATACCCGTGTTCACGGCGGACTGCGACGTTGATCCCTGCAATTACGTTTGATTAAAAAATAAAGGAGGGGAACGAGGTGTCGCTTGACGGAGCGTTTCTCCATATAGTAAAGGAAGAACTGAAGCCGCTGGTCGGCGCCCGCGTGGATAAGGTGTATCAGCCGTCCCGCGAGGAAATAATCGTGTCCCTCCGCACCTTCCGCGACGGGGGAAAAAAGCTCGTGCTGTCCGCAAACAGCGTTTCGGCGCGGGTGAACCTGACCACCGCGGAATTTGACAACCCGCAAAGCCCTCCCATGTTCTGTATGCTTCTAAGAAAGCACCTCGGCGGCGGAAAGCTTATAAACATCCGACAGGACGGGCTTGAGCGCATAATTTACTTTGATTTCGAGTGCGTGAACGAGATAGGCGATATCGTCACGAACACCCTCATCGCGGAGATTATGGGGCGGCACAGCAACATTATCCTCGTCCGCAACGGCAGGGTGATAGACAGCGTTAAGCGCATAACGGACGATATCTCATCCGTCCGCCGCGTGCTGCCGAATATCCCGTACGAAACCCCGCCGCGCTCCGAAAGGCTGAACCTGCTGGAAGTCACCCCCGAAGAGGTGTGGCAGCAGCTTGAGGGTTCGCCCGAGCGGCTCGCGAAGCGCCTTACGGCGGTGCTGGAGGGCATCTCGCCCGTGTTCGCGCGGGAGTGCGCGTATTATGCCGCGCGGGATACCGACGCGGTCTGCTCGGAGCTCAGCAAAAGCGCCCGTGACAAGGTGCTGTTTTTCCTGTCGAGGGCAAAGAAAGCGCTTGACGGCGAGGCTGACTTCACGATAATAAGCGAGCCAGGCGGAAAGAAAAAGGATTTCTGCTTTATAAATATCGAGCAGTATTCCACCGCGATGGTGATAACCCACGCGGACAGCGCGAATGAACTGCTGGACGGCTACTTCTCCGCGGCGGACCGCTCCGAGCGGACAAAGCAGCGCGCCCACGATCTGCTGAAGCTTCTCATGAATGCATACGAGCGCGTTTCGCGAAAGATAGAGCTTCAGAAAAAGGAACTCGCCGACTGCTCCGAAAGGGATGTCTTCCGAGTCTGCGGCGATCTTATCAACGCGAATATTTATCAGCTCGAGCGCGGAATGACAAAGTGCGTGCTGGATGATTTCTATACGGGGGAGAAGCGCGAGATAGCGCTTGACGCAAGGCTCACCCCAGCGCAGAATGCGCAGAAATACTACACCGAGTACCGCAAGCTTGATACGGCGGAGAAAATGCTGACCGAGCTTATCGCCAAGGGGCAGAACGAACTGCTGTATATCGACAGCGTTTTCGACAGCGTAAGCCGAACTGAAAACGAGCTGGAGCTTACCGAGATACGCCGTGAACTCCGCGAGCAGGGCTACCTGCGCGGAGGAAACAAGGCGGACGAAAAGGTGAAGAAGCTTTCCGAGCCGCTGAAATTCCGATCCTCGGACGGGTTCGACATTCTCGTCGGAAAGAACAACCGACAGAACGACCTGCTCACGCTGAAAACCGCGGCGGCAAGCGACATCTGGCTCCATACGCAGGGGATAGCAGGCTCGCACGTTATCATCAGGACAGGCGGGCAGACACCTCCCGAGCGGACGATGTTCGAGGCGGCGCAGCTTGCGGCGTATCATTCCAAGGCGCGCAGCAGTTCGCAGGTGCCCGTTGATTATACGGCAGTGAAATTCGTGAAGAAGCCCGCAGGCGCAAAGCCCGGCATGGTGATATTTACGAACAACAGAACGCTGTTCGTCGCGCCGGATGAGGAACTGGTGAATTCGCTGAAAATAGATAAATCTGATAACAAACGGTAATATACCGTCGAAATATAACGAAAACGACAGACGAAAGGAATTGCAGTCATGAAGGAACTTGCAAAAACATACGCTCCGAAAGAATTTGAAGAGCGCATCTATAAAAACTGGGAGGAAAAGGGCTATTTCCACGCCGAGATAGACCCCAAGAAGAAGCCCTACACCATCGTAATGCCCCCGCCCAACATCACTGGACAGCTTCACATGGGCCACGCGCTGGACAGCACGCTTCAGGATATACTTATCCGCTGGAGAAGAATGGAGGGCTACTCCGCCCTGTGGCTTCCCGGCACCGACCACGCTTCCATTGCAACGGAAGCGAAGATCGTTAACAAGATGAAGGAAGAGGGCGTCACCAAGGACGACATCGGCCGCGACGGCTTCCTCGAGCGTGCGTGGGCATGGAAGAAAGAGTACGGCGGACGTATCGTAAACCAGCTCAAGAAGCTCGGCAACTCCTGCGACTGGGAGCGCGAGCGCTTCACCATGGACGAGGGATGTTCGAGAGCAGTCCAGAAAGTATTTATGGACCTCTACAACAAGGGACTTATCTACCACGGCGAGAGAATAATCAACTGGTGCCCCAACTGTAAGACTTCCATCTCCGATATCGAGTGCGAGTATGAGGAGCAGGACGGCTTCTTCTGGCATATCAACTATCCGTTTGCGGACGGCAGCGGATATCTTGAAATTGCGACAACACGTCCCGAAACGCTGCTCGGCGACTCCGCCGTTGCGGTAAATCCCAAGGACGAGCGCTACACAAACATCGTCGGCAAGATGCTGAAGCTTCCGCTGACCGACAGGGAGATACCCGTTGTTGCGGACGATTATGTTGATATGGAATTCGGCACGGGCTGCGTTAAGATAACCCCCGCGCACGACCCCAACGACTTTGAGGTAGGCAAGCGCCACGACCTGCCCCTTATCCATATGATGAACGACGACGCCACCATCCGCGAGGACGTGGGCGGCAAGTACGCAGGCATGGACAGATACGAAGCCCGCAAGGCCATGGTAGAGGATCTCGACAAGCTGGGTCTGCTGGTAAAGGTTGAGCCGCACAAGCACAACGTAGGCTGCTGCCAGCGCTGCGGCACCACCGTTGAGCCGAGAGCGTCCTATCAGTGGTTCGTTTCCATGAAGAAGCTTGCTCAGCCCGCTATCGACGTTGTAAAGAGCGGCGAGCTTCGCTATATCCCCAAGCGCTTTGAGAACGGCTACCTCTACTGGATGGAAAATATCCGCGACTGGTGCATTTCCCGCCAGCTGTGGTGGGGTCATCGTATCCCCGCATATTACTGCCAGAACAAGGACTGCGGCCACACCGAGATAACCCTCGACGGCATTTCCGTATGCCCGAAGTGCGGCGCGCCCATGAAGCAGGACGAGGACACCCTTGATACATGGTTCTCCTCTGCGCTGTGGCCTTTCTCCACCCTCGGCTGGCCTGAAAAGACCGCGGAGATGGATTATTTCTACCCCACGCAGACACTTGTAACAGGCTACGATATTATCCCGTTCTGGGTTGCAAGAATGATATTCAGCGGACTTGAGCACACAGGCGAAAAGCCTTTCAGGGACGTTCTCATCCACGGTCTTGTTCGCGACGAGCTGGGCAGAAAGATGTCCAAGTCCCTCGGCAACGGCGTTGACCCGCTGGAGATAATCGACAAATACGGCGCGGACGCGCTGCGTCTTACCCTCGTTACGGGCAACGCGCCAGGCAACGATATGCGCTGGACAGAAACAAAGGTAATGAATTCCCGCAACTTTGCAAACAAGCTGTGGAATGCTTCCCGCTACATCCTGATGAATCTCCCCGAGGATTTCACCGCGCCGGTGCTTCCCGAGGAACTTCCCATCGAGGATAAGTGGGTGCTGAGCCTGTTCAACGATGTTGTGAAGAATGTTACATCCAACCTCGAAGCATATGAGCTTGGTATCGCGGTACAGAACCTCACTGACTTCATCTGGGATGTTTACTGCGACTGGTACATCGAGCTTACAAAGCCGAGAATTGCGGCGGGCGGCGAAACCGCGCTTGCGGCGCAGAATGTTCTCGTTTATGTAATGAGGGGCGTTCTGAAGCTTCTGCACCCGTTCATGCCGTTCATCACGGAAGAGATATGGCAGTCCATGCCCAACGGCGAGAGCGAGAGCATAATGACTGCAAAGTGGTGCGAGTATGACGAAAAGCTCAATTTCGCAGAAGAGCAGGAGGAATTCTCCCGCGTTGTAAATGCCATCAAGGCTATCCGCGTTCAGCGCAACGAGCTCAACGTACCCCCGTCCAAGAAGGTGACCATGCATGTTGAAACACAGTACACCGAGCTGTTCAGCGGCTGCCGTGCATTCTTCGAGAAGCTTGCGGGCGCAGGCGAGTTCGTGGTTTCCGACAAGACAGAAGCTGCGGACGGAATGGTGACCGTCGTTACCGACAGCGCGCGCGTATTCATGCCCATGGGCGAGCTGGTCGACAAGGAGAAGGAGCTTGCGCGCCTTGAAAAGGAAAAGAAGGCGGCTGAAAAGGATATCCAGTTCCTCAGCGGCAAGCTGAACAATCAGGGCTTCCTTTCGAAGGCTCCCGCGCAGCAGATCGAAAACGAGCGCGCGAAGCTTGCAAAGGCAGAGGAAAAGCTTGCGAAGATAAACGAGTCCATTGCGGGACTTAATAAGTAACAAATAAAGATCAACACCGCACAAATACTGCGTGCGGTGCTGATTTATATGGTTTGATTGGCAGGGATTATAAAGACAAAGACATATTTGAAAATTTAGGAGGTCAAACATGGCAAAAATGACACTGGTAGTGCTCGCGGCGGGCATGGGTACTCGTTTTGGCGACAGGATAAAGCAGCTCGAGCCGCTTGGCCCGAACGGCGAGCTTCTGATAGACTACTCCGTATATGACGCAGTGCGCGCGGGGTTTGACAGGGTGGTTTTCATCATCCGCAGGGATATCGAGGAACTTTTCAAGAGCACCATCGGCGACCGTGTTTCCAAGGTAATAAAAACAGAGTATGTGTTCCAGTCGCCCGATCAGCTTCCGTGTCGCGCGGATGATTTCGCAAACAGGGAAAGGCCGTGGGGAACGGCGCAGGCGCTGTATTGCTGCAAGGATGTCATCGACGGCCCCTTTGCGGTCATCAATTCGGATGATTTCTACGGCGCGGACGCATTCGACAGGCTTTCGGAGTTCCTGAAGAATTTTACTGCGGACGGATGTTCGGTGGATTTCCTGCTGAAAAACACGTTGTCCGACAACGGCACGGTGAACCGCGGCGTGTGCAAGTCCGGCGCGGACGGACTGCTTACCAGCGTTGAGGAGACCCGCGGTATTGCCCGCGGCGCGGACGGAATTATCCGCGGAAACGCCGCAGGCGGCGAGCGCATTCTCGATGAAAACGACTTTGTTTCCATGAGTATGTGGGGATTTGGCGCGGATTTCATGCCGATACTTGAGCGCAGGCTGTGCGGATTTCTGAACAGGCTTCCCGCAGGAGACCCCAAGGCGGAGCTCACCATCGCGGACGCGGTGGGCGAAGAGATCGTCGAGAATGGGTTCAGAATGCGCAATGTCCCGACAAACAGCGTATGGTTCGGCATTACCTACGAAAGTGACGCCCCCGCCGCCCGTGCAATGCTGAAAAGCTGCATTGATGAAGGTGTGTATCCAAAGACCCTCGGATAATCATTTTTACGGAGTGATAGTATGATCATTGTTCCCGTTGAAAACCTGCAAACAGGCATGGCGCTTGCAAAGGATGTTGCGTCGACCTCGGCGAGGGATTACAAGATACTGTTGACTGCGGGGACGATAGTCACGCAGGAAATGATCGATATGCTCCTGCGCAAGGGAATAAAGAGCGTAATGATAAGCGGGGAGGAGGTTTCCAAGCCGCCCGCGCCCGCTGTCCCCGAAACAAAGGAGGAGGAAGTCAACCGCCATATCGGCATGGCGCTTTCTGACCTCAACGAGATTTTCGACAGCCACGAAATAAAGGAGCTTTCGCAGGAAGCGGTCAAAAAAGTTGACCGCATCGCGGATGATATCCTGCATGATCTTTCAAACGACACGAGCTATCTCGGCACGCAGATGATCGCGCTTCAGAACTTTGATGACTACACCTACAAGCACTGCCTGCGCGTGTCGATGCTTTCGGCAAGCGTGTGCGGGGAGATTGGCATGAGCGACAGCGACACGAAGGAAACCGTCGTGTCTGCGCTGCTGCATGACATCGGCAAATCCAACATTGATCACGACATCATAATAAAGCCGGGAAAGCTCACCGACGCGGAATACGCCGAAATAAAGCGCCATCCGCTCATCGGCTACGAGATACTGAAAAAAAGCGGGCAGTACAGCCCGAATATACTGGCGGGGGTGCTGTTTCATCAGGAGAAGTTCGACGGAAGCGGCTACCCGACGGGTATAGCGGGGAAGAAGATACCGCTTATCGCACGGGTAATTGCCGTGTGCGATGTGTTCGACGCTCTGACGTCCAACCGCCCGTACCGCAAGCCGTGGTCGGTGGCGGAAACGGAGGAATACATACTCGGAAGCTGCGGAACGCATTTTGATTTTGATGTTGCGGCGGCATTCCTGCGGGCGTTTAATCCGTATCCGATAGGCACGATGGTGTCGCTGTCCGACGGGCGCCACGGTGTTGTCGTGCAGAGGAATACAAATGTGCTGCGACCGGTGGTGAAGATAATCGGGCATAATTCGGGGGATGTTATTGATCTTTCGAATGATTTCGAGTATCTTTCACTGATGATAACGGGTATATATAACGGGGATTATTCCGTGAGATAATGTGAACGGCTGAACTCAGGTTCAGCCGTTGAGTCTGTCGAAAAAGTCTTACGACTTTTCCGACAGAGTACAATCCACTGGCGTGGCATTGCCACGCCTTACGCCTTTCGCCAAGCCAAAAGGCACACTGCGCGCACGGTTTGTCGGCGTTGCCGACAAACCGCACACTTGCGCGGATAGAAGTGTTTTTCGCCCCGGGAGACCCGTGGCGAAAAACGGATTTAAAAAGCCCGCTTCGCGGGCAAATTTGACTTTTTCGACAAGCTGAACGGCTGAACTCAGGTTCAGCCGTTTTTTCTTGTCTTTGCATACAAAAAGCCGCCCTTTCGGGCGGCTCAATTATTGCGTTATTTGCGATATCAGCCGTTGTTCTGAGCGGCAGCCTTTTTCTTAGCCTCGATATCAGCCAGCGCGTCCTTACGGGAGAGGTTGATACGACCCTGAGAGTCGATCTCCATTACCTTAACGATGATCTCGTCGCCAACGGAAACAACATCCTCAACCTTGTCGACGCGTCTGTTCTCCAGCTTGGAGATATGAACCATGCCGTCCTTGCCGGGAGCGATCTCAACAAATGCGCCGAAGTTCATTATACGAACTACCTTGCCCTTGTAGATAGCGCCGATCTCCGGGGGATTAACGATGGTGTGGATAACCTGAACGCAGGCCTTTGCCTTCTCCGCGTCTACGCCGCAGATGAATACGTTGCCGTCGTCGTCGATGTCGATCTTGACGTCGAAGTCAGCGCAGAGTTTCTGGATAACCTTTCCGCCCGTACCGATGACTTCACGTATCTTGTCCTGCGGAACCTTTGTGGTGAGCATCTTGGGAGCGTACTTGCCGACTTCCTTGCGGGGCTCGGGAATAGCCTTGAGCATTACTTCGTCAAGGATGTAGTCGCGCGCCTTGTGGGTCTTTTCGAATGCGTTCTTGATGATCTCGGGGGTAAGGCCGTCGATCTTGAGGTCCATCTGAATTGCTGTGATACCATCGTGAGTACCTGCAACCTTGAAGTCCATATCGCCGAAGAAGTCCTCGACGCCCTGGATATCGACCATTGTATCCCAGCGGTCGCCTTCGGTGATAAGACCGCAGGAAATACCTGCAACGGGCTTCTTTATCGGAACGCCTGCGTCCATCAGAGCCAGCGTGGAGCCGCAGATGGAGCCCTGCGAAGTAGAACCGTTGGAGGAAAGGACTTCGGATACAAGGCGGATGGCATACGGGAATTCCTCAACAGAGGGGATAACGGGAACCAGCGCTCTTTCTGCAAGTGCGCCGTGACCGATCTCACGTCTGCCGGGGCCGCGGGAAGCCTTTGTTTCGCCTACGGAGTATGCGGGGAAGTTGTAGTGGTGCATATAGCGCTTGCCATCTTCCTCGTCAAGACCCTCGAGCTTCTGGGAGTCGCTTACGGGGCCGAGTGTGCAGACTGTCATTACCTGTGTCTGACCTCTTGTGAACAGACCGCAGCCGTGAACTCTGGGCAGGAAGCCTACCTCTGCTGCAAGGGGACGGATCTCGTCCATCTTACGGCCGTCAACGCGCTTGTGGTCGTCCAGCAGCCAGCGGCGGACAACAAACTTCTGAAGCTTGTATATAGCCTCGTCGATCATGGCTGTCTTTTCGGGGTAAACTTCGTCGAACTTAGCGTGGATCTCGTCAACGATGGGAGCAAGGCGCTCGTCGCGGACGTTCTTGTCGTCGGTATCCATTGCGTAGCGTATCTTCTCGATGGCAAAATCGGAGATAGCGTCGAACATATCGTGGTCAACTTCCTGGCTCTCGAATGCAAACTTGGGCTTGCCGATCTGCGCCTGAATGTCCTTGATGAAGGGGATGAGGGACTTTGTGATCTCCTCGTGACCCGCCATGATAGCCTTGAACATAACGTCGTCGGGGACTTCGTTTGCGCCGGCTTCTATCATAACTACCTTCTTCTCGGAGGAAGCTACAGTCAGTGTGAGGTCGGTCTTGGCGCGCTGCTCAAGTGTGGGCATGAGAACTATCTCGCCGTCAACAAGGCCGACGCTGATGCCGCCGATGGGGCCGTTCCACGGAATATCGGAGATGGAAACCGCGATGGACGCACCGATCATGCCGAGTATCTCGGGGGAAGCGTCGGGGTCAACGGCGAGGACTGTCATCGTGATGGCAACGTCGTTTCTCATATCCTTGGGGAACAGGGGGCGCATGGGGCGGTCGACAACGCGGGAGGTCAGGATAGCCTTTTCGGAGGGTCTGCCCTCTCTCTTGAGGAAGCCGCCGGGGATCTTGCCCACGGAGTAAAGTCTTTCTTCGTAGTCAACTGCAAGCGGGAAGAAATCCACGCCGTCGCGGGGCTTTGCGCTCGCGGTAACGTTGACCATAACAACGCTCTCGCCGTATCTTACCCAGCAGGAGCCGTTCGCGAGGCCGCAAACCTTACCTGTTTCAACGGTAAGCTCTCTGCCTGCGAACATGGTTTTGAACACTCTGTAATTTTCAAACATCGTTCGTTTTTCCTTTCGTTAAAGTAGTGTTCAAAGGCACAGCGTCTTTCAGCAAAAAAGTCAGCCGCCGCGTGCGCGGGAGCTCAGTTTTATGCGGAAGCCTGCGCCCTTGAATTGCGGAATAGTTGAAACAATAAAGGGCAGAATTGCTGCTATTCTGCGCAATACCGCCCTTTAAGATCCAACAGTTATGGGATTACTTGCGGATACCCAGCTTAGCGATGATCGCACGGTAACGCTCAATATCCTTCTTCTGCAGGTAGTTGAGAAGGTTTCTTCTGTGACCTACCATCTTCAGCAGGCCGCGTCTGGAGTGGTGATCCTTCTGGTGAACCTTGATGTGTTCTGTCAGCTCGTTGATTCTTGTGGTAAGAATTGCGATCTGAACCTCGGGAGAACCGGTATCCTTTTCATTCAGGCGGTTTGCTTCGATTACTGCTGTTTTTTCTTCTTTTCTTAACATGATTACACCTCATTAAAATATTCCGAGATCACAGGAAAGGGACGTGGTGTTTCTCCGGTCGGAGCAGTATCCGCAGTCTGAGAAATCGGCAGCTTATTTAGTTATGCGACCGCATAACACAATTATTATAACACAAATAAACGCGTTTGTAAATAGTTTTTCGGCATTTTTTTAAAGAATATTTCACCTTTTTGCGGCAGGTTGTGTCATTACGGTTGTGTAACGGAGTTTTTTCATTCCGTTGTGTAATATTGCACAAAAATCAGACTGTAAAATCCAACAAATTATTCAAATTTGATAAAAAGGGCTTTACAAGATATATGAAAAGTGCTATAATGACATCAGTAAGAAAAATCCCCCAAAACAAAAAATCACCGCCCGCTCCGGCGGGTGGATACATACACGAAAGGACATTATTTTTATGGAACTGAAGAATATGATATCCGAGAGCGAAAAGGTTCAGGTTTTTGAATGCGGCGACAAGTGCGTAAAGGTTTTTAAGGACCCGAACGAACCCAAGAGTGTTGTTCTTTATGAAGCACTGACACATACACGCGTGGAGGAAACAGGCTTTGCCCGCATTCCCGCGTTTGAAGAAATAATTAAGGTTGACGGCAAGTGGGCGATCGTATATAAGCACATCAAGGGCAAGACCATGAAGCAGCTTATGGATGAGAACCCCAAGAAGGTCGACGATTATCTCGCACAGATGGTTGATCTCCAGATCGAGATAAACAATCTGCGTTCCGCAAAGATAAGCAAGCTGAAGGATTATCTCAAGCGCTCCATCGAGAGCCTTGACATGATCGACGACGTTAAGAAGTATGAGCTTCTTACCCGCCTTGAAGCTATGCCGAAGCACGTTAAGCTCTGCCACGGCGATTTCAGCCCCGAGAACATCATCATCAACGACGATGGCGTATTCATCGTAGACTGGCTCAAGGCAAAGCAGGGCAATGCTTCCGCGGATATCGCAAAGACTTACCTTACATTCTGCCTTGACCACCACACCGAGTGGGCAGAGAAGTATCTCAAGATGTACTGCGCAAAGACAGGCACCGCCGTTAAGTATGTACAGGAATGGCTGCCCATCGTTGCTGCGGCACAGCTCAAGTTCAAGCGTCCCGAGGAGCGCGAGCTTCTCCTGACATGGATCGACATCGCTGATTATCAGTGATATTTCAATTAGCTTTCAATTCTTCTGTGATTGATTCTTCTCCTTTAAAATATTGCGCTTTTATTTCGGACACTTCGATTTAAAAGTATTTCCCCGCGGAGCGTATCCGCGGGGATTTTTTTGTATTTTCGCCGTTAAAATTAAACCTGCGCCGAGATCACAGCTTGTCGTATTCCTCATCGGAAACGGCCTCGAGCCACTCGCTGGAGGCGTTCTCGCCGGGCACTTCCACTGCAAGGTGGCTGAACCAGCAGTTCTTCTTTGCACCGTGCCAGTGCTTTACGTTTGCGGGGATCACCACAACATCGCCTGCTTTAAGGTCCTGCGCGGGCTTGCCCTCTTCCTGATACCAGCCCTCGCCGTCGACGCAGATGAGTATCTGACCGCCGCCGTTTGTCGCGTGGTGAACGTGCCAGTTGTTGCGGCAGCGCGGTTCGAACGTAACGTTTGCGATGAACACCGCCGAAGCGCCGGGTGTTGTGAGGGGATTGAGGTAGGAATTGCCGATGAAATACCTTGCGTAGGCGTCGTTGGGCTTGCCCATGCCGAACATCCCGCCGTGCTCCTCGGGGGAGTTATCGTCGGCGTAGACTTCCTTTGCCATGTTGAATACCGCCCATGCGTTCGGCCATCCGCAGTAGAACGCGAGATGTGTGATCATCTCCGCCATTTCCGGCTTGGTAACGCCGTTCTTGCGGGCGTTCATGAGGTGGTATTTCAGCGAGCTGTCAAGTATTCCCTTGCCCATAAGCCCCGCAACGGTTATCATGCAGCGGTTCTTTACGGAAAGCTTGTCCTCCCGCGACCATACCTCGCCGAAAAGCACGTCGTCGTTGAGCTCCGCGAACTTCGGGGCAAATTCCCCGAGCTGATCTCTTCCTGCTGTCTGTTTTGCCATGTTTGTTTCCTCCCTATATATTTTGTGAGGATATTATAGCACTTGGAGTGTGCTCTAAGTCAATGTTTTTTTGTTGGTGATAATGCACGATTTTTTTTGTGAATTTTATACAGAACGGTGCGCACAGAAAAATATACTTACACATTGTTGAAAAAAATAAAATATCCGCGTAGCGTATCGGTTTTCGCATTCCTCGTATTTTGCTGACGCAAAACGCTCACATTTTCATTTCGCGGACAGTCGTCCGCGATTTTGCTTTGCAAAACCATGAAAATGCGGACATAAAAGGAAGCGGGGGTTGTGGGGTGATCTCCCCGTGGGGGAGGTGTCGCGAAGCGACAGAGGGGTTAGTTTGGCACAATATGCAACATAATGGTTTAAGCATAAAGTGAATTGTTGTGCCAAACTAGCCGACAGACCAGAGTCCCCACACTCGGCGCGATAGCGCCATTTTTCGCGTTCAAGGCGCTAAAGGGGGTGTGGGGGAAAAACAAGAGTTTTGCCCCCACAGTCTGTCGCAATTCACAGCCATTTAGGTTTTTTGAACAAGCTGTACATCTAAAACACATCACAAAGGCTTTGCGAACAGCCGTTTTCCCTTGACAAAACGCGAAAACAGTAGTACAATATAGTTTGACACAGCTATAACTGTGATCTCAAAATGAACGGCAGGGCTTTTGTCGGGCTCTGCAAGGAAAGGAAGTTCAATATGATTAAGGTAAATCTGGAAAACGGCGAAGTTAAGGAGTTTGAGGCTCCGCTGTCCGCATTCGACGCGGCAAGAGAGCTCGGCGCGGCAAAGACCGCTTGTGCAGCAGAGATCGACGGAAAGGTCTGCGACCTCAGAACGCAGCTCACCGACGGCTGCACCGTAAAGTTCCTCACATTTGAAACCGAGCAGGGACAGAGAGCATTCAACCACACCGCTTCGCACATCCTCGCGCAGGCAGTAAAGCGCCTTTTCCCCGCCACAAAGCTTGCGATAGGCCCCGCGATAGAAAACGGATTCTATTATGATTTCGACACCGACGAGCCCTTCACCGCGGAAACACTCACCAAGATTGAGGCTGAGATGAAGAAGATAGTTAAGGAGAGCATCAGACTTGAGCAGTTCACGATGTCCCCCGATGAAGCTATAAAGTACCTTGAGGAGCAGGGCGAGCCTTATAAGGTTGAGCTCTGCAAGGAGCACGCAGACAAGGGCGAGCCCATCATGTTCTACAAGCAGGGCGATTTCACAGACCTCTGCGCAGGCCCGCATCTGATGTCCACGTCCCCCGTAAAGGCATTCAAGCTTACCTCCGTGACCGGCGCATACTGGCGCGGAAGCGAAAAGAACAAGATGCTGACCCGTATCTACGGCACGGCATTTCCATCCAAGGACGCCCTCAACGCGCACCTCGAAGCCCTCGAGGACGCAAAGAAGCGCGACCACAACAAGCTCGGCAGAGAGCTGGAGTATTTCACCACCGTTGACGTTATCGGACAGGGTCTTCCGATACTTCTGCCCAAGGGCGCGCGCGTTATCCAGCTTCTTCAGCGCTGGGTAGAGGACGAGGAGTACAAGCGCGGTTACCTGCTGACAAAGACTCCGTTCATGGCAAAGCGCGAGCTTTATAAAATTTCCGGCCACTGGGATCATTACCTTGATGGTATGTTCGTCCTCGGCGACCCGAACGACGAAACCAAGGAGTGTTTCGCCCTCCGTCCGATGACCTGCCCGTTCCAGTATCAGGTATTCCTGAACAGACAGCGCAGCTACCGTGACCTGCCCATGCGTCTTGGCGAAACATCGACCCTGTTCCGCAACGAGGACAGCGGCGAAATGCACGGACTTATCCGCGTTCGCCAGTTCACGATCTCCGAGGGTCACCTCATCCTCCGCCCCGAGCAGCTGGAAGAGGAATTCAAGGGCTGCCTCGAGCTTGCTAAATACTGCCTCGAAACCGTCGGAATGCTGGAGGACTGCACGTTCCGCTTCTCGCAGTGGGATCCCGCTAACCCCAAGAACAAGTACGAGGGCACCGCGGAGCAGTGGGAAACCGCACAGGCTACCATGAAGACGATTCTCGACGACCTCGGCGTAAACTACACCATCGGTATCGACGAAGCCGCATTCTATGGTCCTAAGCTCGATATCCAGTACAAGAACGTTTTCGGCAAGGAAGACACCATCGTAACGATCCAGATAGATATGCTTCTTGCGCAGCGCTTCGGCATGGAATATGTCGATGTCGACGGCACAAAGAAGTACCCCTATATCATCCACCGCACCAGCCTCGGCTGCTATGAGAGAACACTTGCATACCTCATCGAGAAGTACGCAGGCGCGCTTCCTCTGTGGATGAGCCCCGAGCAGGTAAGGATCCTCCCCATCACCGACCGTGCAAAGGAATACAGCGAAGCCATCTCCGCAAGACTGGAGAGCATGGGCATCCGCACTTCCGTCGACAACAGAAACGAGAAGATCGGCTACAAGATCCGCCAGGCGCAGCTTGAAAAGATCCCGTACTTCTTCATCATCGGCGATAAGGAAGTTGAGGATAACACCGTTGCACTGCGCTCCCGCAAGGAAGGCGACCTCGGCGCGGTTGCACTTGAGGAGGTTATCGCAAGGATAATCAAGGAAAACGCAGAGAAAACAAGATAACAGAAAGGCAGTTAGATTATGGCAAACGCACCTCTCACCCCCGAAGAGATGAAAACCTTCAACGCCGCTCTTGAGCAGCGTATCCTCGAGGCAAACCAGGATAAGACCAAGACCAAGTGGACAAAGCTTCTGCCCGATCTGATGGCGGCGGATGTTTTCGTTGTTGCACAGGTTTCCGACAGAACCGATGCAGAGGGCGGAAAGCTCCTCAACATCCTTATGATGAGCGACAAGGAAGGACACCAGATAATCCCGTTCTTCACCTCCCCCAACAGACTCAGCATACTTGTCACCCCCGAGCACAAGACATTCAATGTCATGAAGCTCAACACGGTGAAGTTCTTCCAGTCCATCAAGGGAAAGCCCTGCGTGCTTAATCCCCGTTCGCCGCTGGCGCGCGTATTCACCCCGTTTGAGATGAATATTCTCGCGATGGAGAACGCGGAAAGAGCTGCAAAGGCTAACGAGAAAAAGTAACGATGAGCCGCGCCGCTTTTGATTCGGCGCGGCTTTTTCTGTTCTTTTGCCCGCATGGGATGTTTTGTTCCTGCGCAGTATAGTATAAAAAACGGAACGGCGCGAAGTGCGGCGCATTTATGTTCCGCAAAAAGGAGATTATTTATGTTTAAGAAAGTATCTGCAGCGGCGGTACTGTGCGCGGCTGTAATGATGGCGGCGGGCTGCTCCGGCAAGACCGCAAGCACGGGCAGCGGCGGCGTGCTGAGCGATGTTCAGAAGTTCGTCGAGGCGGACGGCCGCGACTACGGCAAGAGTTTCACCGCAGAAATAGGCGAGGAGCAGAAGAACACTTTCTTCTCCCTGACCGTTGACAAGGCGGTAAGGCTTTCGACGCTGGCGGGATATCTGCCGGATGATGGGTTTGATTACCTTGCGGTAAGCGTCAGCGTAAAGAATATTTCGGACAAGGTCATTCCCATGGGCACGGCGGATTTCGTTATCCGCTGGGCAGACGGCGACGATGGCATGGACACTCCGTATTCGATGGAGGGCGAGGATAATTCCTACGGCTTCACCGACTATCCCGATTCGTTCGAACTTACGACCACCGGCAGCAATTCAAAGTTATCGGGGTGGCTGTATTTCGCCGTTCCCAAGGACGCAATGGATATAAAGCTTGAGTATCTCGAGGTTTACAACGATGAGTTCGAGGGCAGCACATATCAGGTAAATCTCGGAAATCCGTCTTTTTATGAGAACGATATAGCGTTTTCCGAAAGCTACCTCAGCGGAAATGTCGGCGACACGCTGAACACGCCGAATTTCGACCTGACACTTAACAGCCTCACAACCCCCGCGTCGGTGGAGGGCTGCACACCAGATGAGGGTTATTCGTTCCTCGCGGCGGATTTCACGCTGAAGAACACAACAAGCGAAGACCTCACGGTTTACGCAACGAATTTCTTTGTGCTCGGCAGCGACGATTATCTTGATTATTCCGTGGAGGCAACGGAGGAAAACGGCTTCACGGCGGACGGATATTTCCCCGAGGAAGTTACGCTAGGCGCAGGCGAGAGCGTATCGGGCACGGTGCTGTTCGTTCCCTCGAATGATGTCAGCGGCCTTTCCGTGGCTTTCGTTAAGACCTACGATGACGGCTCATATGATATGTATGAATTCTTCGACAGCGGCTCGGCTTCTGTTTGAGTAAAATAACATAATGACGGCGGCGCTCGGGATGAGCGCCGCTTTTTTGTATCCGCATAAAAAAATCCCCCCTCATACGAGGGGGGACGATGTTATTCCGATTAATCAGAAATACTTGTTGGAGTGAGCCTTAACGTACTCAACAACCTCTTCAGCGTAGCAGAATGCCATGCTTACGCAGGTATCAGCGCAGCCGTAGTAGATCGCGATGCGGCCTGTATCCTTGTCGCAGAGAGCTGCGCAGGGGAATGTAACGTTCTGTACATCGCCGACTGTTTCGTAGATCTCGCGGGGGTTGATGAGGTACTCGCGGCAGCGGTACTTAACCTTCCAGGGCTGATCCTTGTCGAGAATGCAAGCGCCGAAGCTGTATACGAAGCCGTTGCAGCTCTCGAGAACGCCGTGGTAGAATACCAGCCAGCCTTCGCTTGTTTCGATCGGGATGGGACCTGCACCGATCTTCTTGGATTCCCAGCCTCTGTCGGGAGCCATAACGTGTCTGTGCTTGCCCCAGTATGTCATATCCTTGGAGTGGGACAGGTACATATCACCGAAAGGAGTGTGACCGGAGTCGGAAGGACGGGAGAACATTACATACTCGCCGTTGATCTTGCGGGGGAACAGAACGCCGTTTCTGTTGAAGGGCAGGAACGCATTCTCCATCTGGTGGAATTCCTTGAAGTCCTTTGTCCAGCCGATGCCGATGGTGGGCTTCCAGCCGTATGCGTTACACCATGTGATCCAGAATCTGTCCTCGATCCATACGCAGCGGGGATCGTAGCCGTACTGCCAGGGGTTAGCTTCCTTAGCAGCGGGATCGTCGTTGATCCACTCTACCTTCTCGGGGTTGATGTTCCAGTGAACGCCGTCCTCGGAGAAGCCTGCGTGGATAGCCATGTTTCTTTCCTTGTCGTCAACACGGAAAACGCCTGCGAAGTGACCCTTGTCGCTCTCGAAGGGAACTACTGCGGAGTTGAAGATGGAGTTGCTGGTGGGCAGCAGATCGCGGGGGATGATGGGGTTAGCGTTGTAGCGCCAAACTACGTCCTTGCAGCCCTCGGGACGATCCTGCCAGGGCATATTGGGGATGCTCTGTCCGAAGATTTCTAAGCTCATGATGTTACCTCTCTGAAAATTATTTTTGTTATTCCCGCCCGCGTGCAGTCCGCACACAGGCGACCTTGTGATTTAAGTATAACAAATATCATCGTATATTTCAATAGTCTATTTTGCTAAATCTACACGCGATTTTTAGTATAGAATTACTTAAAAATAACGGAGCTTCACAATGATATTTACTTAAAAATTGAAATGCGATGTCATTTTTTACTCGATTTATAAAGTCATCTTACGCTGTCAGAAAACAAAACCGCCTTAATACAGGGACAGCTGTTACATTATTATAATAAGGCTTTGTTATCGCAAAAATAATTTTAAATAAAAATTTTTAAAAAATGCAACCTTTTTATTTTTAATATGGTATTATAGTCAAAAGGGCAAACAAAATATACTGCAAAGGAGTAACATCATGAAAAAATATCTATCAGTCCTCGCAGCATCTTTATTTATATTATCGGCGGCAGGGTGCGCCTCGTCCGGCGTTAACGGCGGCTTCTCCGGTGCGGATATGGATCACGCGCCGATCATGGCAGCAGGAGAATTATCCGAGGGGGGAGCGGCAGGCATAGGCGGCGGTTCCGTTGCCGGCCACGGCACGCCTGCTTCCGCTTTGACATCCGCGGAAATCGCGGGCGATACCGCCGCAGGTGATTCTTCGCCCTCTGCGGAGGATACGGGCAGCACATCGGCGGAAAAGCCCGCTGTATCCGATGGCGCTGTGTCCTCGGCGGAAACATCAGCCACAAAGCCCTCTTCAACGAAGCCCTCCTCGACCAAGGCTGAATCAACGGAACCCGCCGCAAAGCCCGCTGACACAGCACCATCCGATGAAAAATCCGAAGCATATTCCCCAACGGACATAGGCGGCGTGGGCAGCGGCGCGTACACGGATGATTCGGTTGCCGCAGACGGATTTTTCGATGAGGCGGAAATTGCGGGGGATATTGCATATGAAGCCGACGCGGATTACGTCGGTGATGACATCGCCTGCCCCATTGACCCCTGGGACCCATGTGAGGATCCGCGGGATGATTATTATGACTATCAGCCCTCTGCGGGGCTTCTTACCGGCGGCGAATGGCGCGACAACGACCACTGGGCGGACTGGAAAGCGCTTTACTCCACTCATGATGACTGGGAGCTGTACCGCGGAGTATGGCGCGTGAATTACGAAAACCGCGCGGCGGTCAGCGTTACTTCCGGCGGCGCACCGGTTGAGGGTGCAAAGGTTTCCTGCGCAAACGGCACATCGGCGGTGACGGACAACAAGGGCAGGGCGTATGTTTTTTATGCGGCGGACAGCGGCGATATCACCGTGGAATATAACGGCGAAACCAAAACGGCGGACAGCATATCCGGGGACGGTTCCGCGGATGTGGAGCTTGACGGCGCGGCGGAGAAGCTTAACAAGCTTGATTTTATGATAATGTGCGATACGACCGGTTCCATGTCCGACGAACTGCGCTATCTTCAGGCGGAACTTTCGGACATCATAACAAAGATACAGAAGGACAATGCAAACACGGATATCCGCCTCAGCGTTAATTTCTACCGCGACGAGGGCGACGAGTATGTCGTGCGTGAATATCCCTTCACCGAGGACATAAACGCGGCGGCGGGCGCTATAGGAGAACAGCGCGCGGACGGCGGCGGAGATTATCC
Organism: uncultured Oscillospiraceae bacterium; assembly: GCA_934481445.1. GTDB lineage: Bacteria > Bacillota > Clostridia > Oscillospirales > Ruminococcaceae > CAG-115. Next base: position 3,999 of record CAKSPC010000016.1, on the reverse strand, counting down.
CGAGGCGGTGCACACGGCGCTCAACAGCGCGGTAAACAACCACGACTGGGACGAGGATTCCGTTAAGATAATGTTCCTCGTGCTGGACGCACCTCCCCACAGCGAGGACGTTCAGATTGTCGACAGCGTGCGCAGATACACCGAGCAGGCGGCGGAGATGGGCGTACGCATCATCCCGATAGCGTCCAGCGGCGTGGATAAGTCCACGGAGTATCTTTTAAGAACAATGTCGTTCGTTACCGGCGGAACATACACGTTCCTCACGGACGACAGCGGCGTCGGCAACGGGCATATCGAGCCGACGGTCGGCGCGTATAACGTCGAGAAGCTGAACGATATGATGGTAAGGATAGTAAACGGGTATCTCAGCTGATAATAAATGGGCCGCGTGCCGCTAGGCGCGCGGCTTTTCTTGTGCATATGCTGCCACACATAAATAATGCACATTTATGACAAATCTGCGCCGTTTTTGAACGATGAGGAATTGAATGAGAAACAAATGTCGTAAATAAAAGTTCACATATATATTTATGTTGAAAACTTATTGTGAAAAGTGCACAGTTTCAACATACTTCCTTTGTAATTATTTTTGTGAATAAGCAGAAAATAAGCCCCGAAAGCGATAAATTTTAATTTTGCGGTTGACGGATAAGTCGATTTTGGATATACTAATATCAAGAGATAAACAAAACACGCTGTTTACTCTCGCAGATAAATATAAAAGAAAACGGCATATTGTGTTAAGCAAAAGAAAAGACGCACATCTCGGGCGGACACCCGAAAGCGCACCTTGCCGAAAGGCAGTCTTGTTTCAGAGAGCAAAGCATTAAGTATAATGGAGGTTATGAACTATGTGCATGAAAGACATTGAAGTTAAAAACCAGGTAGGTTTACACGCAAGACCCGCAACATTCTTTATCCAGAAGGCTAACGAGTACAAGTCTTCCATCTGGGTTGAGAAGGAAGAACGCAGAGTTAACGCAAAGTCCCTTCTCGGCATCCTCTCCCTCGGTATCGTAGGCGGCGCAAAGATCCGCATCATCGCTGACGGCTCCGACGAGCAGCTGGCTGTTGACGGCCTTGTAAAGCTGGTAGAGAGCGGCTTCGCTGAGTAATTTTGCGACGGCGCACAAAGACGGCGGATATCCGTTGAGATCATACTGCCGCGCAGGTAACTGAATTTTCGGGCAGAAATCGGCTTCGGCTGTTTTCTGCCTTTCTTGTATTTACGGAGATGTTTTATGAAAGCGTTGTTTGTCACTGTTATCGCCGCACTGATCCTGCTCTCGGGATGCTCGGCGGCTCCGCCGGGTTATGACGAGGTAAAATCTGCAAAGGATAAATATGAAACGCTGGACAGTGCGCGGGTCGTTATGGAGGATATGTCCACCGGCACGCAGCTTATGGAATTTTCGTTCAGGATAAACAAAAAGGACGAGATGGAGTTCGTGTATTCCGACGGCGCAAACATGGCGTACAGCGACGGCGCGGAGTTCTTTTATAAGACCGATGACGCCGAAAACTGGACGGTAATAGGCCCGTCCGACGAGGGGTATGTATACAATGTCTACAACCGCTCCTACCGCTATCCCTACGCCGAGGGAAGGATTTTCTTCCTCGACGGCACCTCCGTCGAAAACGCTTCGGTGATATCCGGGGACGGCGACACGGTCGTAACATATCAGTATAACGCGGACAGGCTCAACAAAAATTCCGTCGCGATACTTGATAATGTAAGCAGCTTTTCGTCCCTCACCGCCGTTTACCGCATAAACAGCGACGGCTATATCGTCGAATTCACCGAGCAGGGCAGAGTGACCGACGCCGACGGTAACGAAAGCGACGTGGATATCCGCATTTCAGTATATGATATGAACAGCATAGACTATATCGAAAGACCCGATATATCGTTATAATTTACAATATTCAACGGCTCTTTTTGTGTTAGTTATATGAAAATTTTCGCTTAAATATTACAAAACGGTTACAAAATGTTGCAAAGACCTTATATTTGTGTTATACTGTCAGAGTGCGGATAAGCACGGCAGTATAACTATGGCAGGATACGAATTATGTTCGGCGGACGGCGCGCCCTGCCGCATTAAAATGACGGGAGAATTTATGGTTTCCGGAACAGATCCTATATCATTAAAGGATATTATATATAAGAACAACGGCGGCAGCTTTTTCGACAGGATAAGCGACCTCGGTATGTATCTTTTCATCACGCTTATGTCTGCGGCAGGGTTTGTCGGCGGTCTGCTGATACGTCTGCTTCAGATGCTGGGCGGGCTTTTCGTTAAGCTTGGAAAGGTGCTCGGCAGGTTTTTCAGGCGCCATGCCGAATTTATCGCCCAGCCGTTCATAAGATACGCAAAGGCGTTCAGAATGGGCGGCAAGGAGATATCGCACGCAGCGGCGGAAAACGGCGTGAGCGGCGGTATAAAGGCAGGGCTTCGGGTGTTCGGAAGAATACTCTTCGGCAAGCGCGGACTCGCGGTAACTATCTGTAACTACGCGCTGCCCGTCGTAAGCTGTATATTCCTTTTCAATATCATAGGCTATGCAAATTCCATGACCTACGCCCTGCGGCTTACGGTCAACGGTGATTTTGTCGGGTACATAAGCGATGAAACGGTGTTCACCTCTGCGGAGAAGATCGTTCAGCAGCGTATCAATTACATGGACAGCAACACCGAGGTCGTTACATTCGACCCCGCGTATGCGATAGAGAACGTCGGCTACGGCTCGACGCTCACGCAGTATCAGCTTGCGGATAAGCTGCTGGCTTCCCTTGATACGCAGATAGAGCAGGGCTACGGAATGTACATCGGAAGCTCGTTCTACGGCTGCCTTACCGACAAGACAAAGGTAGAGGAAACGCTGGAAAGCCTGCTGGACGTATACCGCACGGGCAGCGAAAACGAAACGGTGGAATTTGAAACTCCGATAACATTTGAGTCGGGTCTGTATCTTACCGAAAGCTTTGTTTCGGAAGAATCCATCATCAACAGAATAACCTCCAAGAACAAGGTCGCGGCGTATTACACCGCGGTGGAGGGCGACTCCCCCAGCGGGATATGCTCCAAGCTCGACATGACCTATGCGGAGCTTGCGGCGCTGAACCCCGGATTTTCTGAAAATTCCAACATATTCATCGGCGATAAGTTCCTGATAAATCAGGAGGAGCCTTTCCTGTCGGTTGCGGTGACAAGGCTCGAAACCTACGATGATTACACAGACTATGAAACCACCTACTACGATGACAGCACCCGCTACACAGGCGCGTCCGTCATCATGCAGGAGGGCGAATACGGCGTTGACTCCGTAACGGCAAACGTATCCTATGTAAATGGCGTAGAGGTACGCAGAAAGGTGCTTGCAAGGGTAACGGTAAAGGACCCTGTTGACGAGATAATCGCCATAGGCACAAAGGAGCGCCCGTCCAGCGCAAGCGTGCAGCAGAATGTTGCGGCGGGTCTTATGTACTGGCCGGTAGGCGGCTGGGACGGCGGCGCGATAAGCGAAACCATGTACGGCTACGGCGGTTATTACAATCACAGCGGCGTTGATATCGCGGCTCCGTACGGCACTCCGATATACGCGGCGGATTCGGGCACGGTAGTGCTTTCGCAGTGGTATTACGGCTACGGATATTGTATCATGATACAGCATCCCAGCGGCTTAAAGACCGTATACGGACATTGCAGCGCGCTTCATGTAAGCGTCGGCGAAACCGTAACGCAGGGTCAGCAGATAGCCGATGTCGGCGCGACCGGTCAGGCATACGGAAACCACTTGCATTTTGAGGTGAGAGTAAACAATGTACCCGTTTACCCGCTGTCCTATCTGCCGTGGCACAAGCGCCAGGCAGGCATAACCGAGTGGTAACAAACAGATATCCGCGCCGCAAAGGCGCGGATGCAGCTTGTCGAAAAACCTTTAAAATTTCCGCGTAGCGTATTGGTTTTCGCTTCCTTTTGACACAAAAGGAAGCGG
>CAKSPC010000015.1 GCA_934481445.1 uncultured Oscillospiraceae bacterium | reverse complement strand
TGTTGAAATGCTGAAGGCGGCGGAATGGAGCTTCTGCATGGAAAACGGCCACGAGGACGTTAAAAAGCTCTGCCGCTTCATTGCTCCGAGTAACAACGACTGCGGCGTTACAAAGTCGATACGGAAGTATGTATTTGGGGAGGATATTTCGTGAATATTCAGATATTCGGAAAATCTAAGTGCTTTGACACCAAAAAGGCGGAGAGATATTTCAAGGAGCGCGGCATAAAATATCAGTATGTGGATATCCTTGCAAAAGGACTCAGCAAGGGAGAGCTTGACAGCATTGTGCGGGCTCTTGGCGGCATAGATAAGGTCATAGATGAAAAAGCCCGCGACTATGCGGATATCAAGTATCTTTACGATGACGCGAAGCCCGAAAAGCTCGCGGAAAACCCGAAGTTATACAAAACCCCGATAGTGCGCAACGGCAGGCAGGCCACAACGGGTTACTGCCCCGATGTTTGGAAGGAATGGGAGTAAACTTATATGCAGTTCATTCTTATTTTAATACTTATAATGATGTCGGCGTTCTTTTCCGCGGCGGAAACTGCGTTTTCGAGCGTCAACAGGATACGTCTGAAAAGTATGTCGGAAAACGGCTCCCGCGGCGCGGAGCGAGCGCTTAAGATACTTAAAAAGTATGACAAGGCGCTGACCACAATACTTATCGGAAACAATGTCGTTAATATTGCAACGTCGTCCATCGCGACCATGCTTGCGGTGTCGCTTCTCGGCGAGCATTACGGCTCTCTTGCCGCGACTATCATCACAACTGTGGTGGTACTGATTTTCGGCGAGATACTGCCGAAATCCATTGCAAAGGACTTTGCGGAGCCCATCTGCATTGCGATTTCCGCGGTGCTGTCGTTCATGATGATAATTTTCACGCCATTTTCCGCATTCTTCATCATGCTGAAAAAGGGCATTTCAAAGCTTATCCATAAGAAAAGCTCCGTCAGCGTGACGGAGGAGGAGCTTATGGCGATAATCGACGAGATCGAGGACGAGGGCGTGCTTGAACAGCAGGAGAGCAATCTTGTGCGCAGCGCACTTCAGTTTGATGAGATAACCGTCGACGAGATAATCACACCCCGCGTAAGCATAACCGCCGTTGAAGTAACGGACGGTGCGGAGGAAGTTCGCGAGAAATTCCTGTCGGAGGAATATTCGCGAATGCCCGTTTACGAGAAAACGCTGGATAACATCGTAGGAATAATCACCGAAAAGGACTTTTTCAGAGAGTACGAAAAGCGCGGCACAGACCTTACGGTGCGCGAGCTTATGCAGGAAACGCTGTATATCCCGCACCTGCTGAAGATAAGCGAAGTGCTTAAAATGATGCAGAAGCAGAAATGCCACATGAGCGTGGTGCTGGATCAGCACGGAGGAACCCTCGGCATCGTCACGATGGAGGATCTTCTTGAGGAGCTTGTCGGCGAGATATGGGACGAAAGCGACGAGGTAAAGAGCCCCGTCACCGCCGTAAGCGACACGGAATTCGAGGTATATGGCGATGTATCGCTGAACAGCCTGCGCCGTTACCTTTCCAACCGCGATATAAACGTAGACATTGAGAGTGAGGCACACACCGTTGCTGGTTGGGTGTTGGAACTTTTTGGAAATATCCCAAAGAACGGCGATGTCACCGAAACGGAGGATTTCGTCGTTACGGTACTCGAGGCGGCGAACCTGCGGGTGAACAGAGTTCGTTTTAAAATCAAGGAAAAACCTGTGGAAGAAGATTAACGCATGACAAGCTTTTATATTCTGCTCGCGGTGGTTTCGGGGGCGTATCTGGCGGTACAGCTGGTGGTGTGGCTTTTTTTCGGAAAGTCGCTTTTCCCGTCCGCGGGGGAGCTTTTCACCGAACGGAAGAGCCGCATTGAATGGCAGACTATATTCCCGAAAAATATGCTGCGCATGGTGGTGTTTGTTTTTGTCGGGTCGGTCATAGGGCTGCTTATCGACAGCGCGGGCGTGGCGGGGTGGATATCACTGCCGCTGGCGGCGATAGGCGCGCTGGCGTTCAATTTTATGCTGAGCACGGTGTTCGCACCGCTGTATTTCCGCCTGAACAAAAGCGGAGAGCCACGCGCGGACGAGCTCGAGGGAATGAGCGGCATCGTGACCGAGGACATCGACCCGGACGGTTACGGCACTATCAGCGTTCAGCACGGAAAGCGGCGGTACAGCTTCAGCGCTGTATCGGCAAACGGGCGTTACCTCCCGGAAAAGACCGCAGTCATCGTGATATACTGCGAGGATGGGTTGTGTTTCGTCGAGAGCGAAGAGCATTTCTGCGATGTGCTTTTTGATGATGATAAATTTTCAGAAACAGTATAAAAAATCTCCCAGATTTTTTCGGGGAGATTTCCTTTTAAGGTGTTGCATTTAACCCTTCAGTCCGCGGGACTGCCTGTCCATATCCTCAACGACGATATCGTATATCTCGCCGAGGGTGCGGCAGTATTCCAGCACCTTCCAGGGCTCGTTTGTGTGGTAGTGGAGCTTTGCAACGTCGTCGTCCGCAACCACAAGGAGAGAGTCGCCGATAAAATGCTGGGTTATGTAGTCGAAGATCTCGTCCTCGTCAAGTCCCTGCCCGTCGATAAGAAGCTGTGTGTCGTATCTGAATTCAATTGCGTCTGCCATGGTGTTATCCTTTCTGTGTTTGATTATTCTGCCTGCTAATATAATTGTCGGCAGATTTTTAAAAATATTACTGATTTTTGATCAGAAGATCAATAAAATCCCCGAGGAGCTGACGATTTTTTTCGTTCAGCGCCTTTATTTTGTCCGTGATGTTCTCCGGCGAAACAGGCTGAGCGTCGGTGCCTGTAAGCAGGCGGTCGGGCGTGGTGTCAAGCGCGCGGCACAGGCTCATGATAAGCTCAAGGCTCGGCGCGGAACGACCTGTTTCAAGGTTGGAAAGGTATTTGTAGTTCACGTCTATCATTTCGCATACCTGATATTGTTTCAGCCCGAGTTCCTTGCGGCGCGCGGCAATGCGTTTTCCAATCTCGCTGTAATCTATCGTCATTTCATCACCCCATTACATGATAACAGGATACACTATAAATAAAAACTATCTGTTAATAAGAATATCCGCTTAATGAATAGAATATTCTGCAATATAATAAGAAAAAACATAAAATTTCTATGTGATGCAGAGATTTTATGCTTATTATGATATCTTGTTTTACGGCGTGCGGAAATAACAAAGTGCAAAACGGCTGTTCGCATTAAACGAACAGCCGCGTTGCATTTATTTTACTTCTTCCACTTCATGGAGATATCAAACGCCTTTACGCTGTGTGTCAGCGCGCCGAGGGATATGATATCAACGCCTGTTTCGGCGACCTCGCGGATGTTTTCCATGGTAACATTTCCGCTTGCCTCGAGCTTTGCCCTGTGGTCGACGATGCGAACTGCTTCCGCCATGGTGGGGCAGTCCATATTGTCAAGCATGATGACATTAACGCCGCAGGCAAGGGCTTCGCGCACCTCGTCAAGAGTGCGGGTTTCTACCTCTATCTGAAGCATATGACCGGCCTTTTTGCGCAGGGCGTCTACAGCTGCGGTGATACCGCCGTATGCGTCGATGTGGTTGTCCTTGAGCATTGCCGCGTCAGTGAGGTTGTAGCGGTGGTTTCTTCCGCCGCCGGCGGTCACCGCGTACTTCTGGAGCGCACGCAGACCCGGCAGGGTCTTTCTTGTGTCAGTAATGGAAGCGTTGGTGCCCTTTACAAGCTCAACGCACTTGTGAGTATAGGAAGCGATTCCGCTCATGTGCTGGAGGATATTCAGCGATGTGCGCTCCGCCTTGAGCATAAGTCGGGTGTGGCCGCTGAATTCGGCGATAATGTCGCCGTACTTCACTTCGTCGCCATCCTTGAAATAGCACTTTATCTTCATCTCGGGGTCAAGTATAGTAAACACGCGCAGCGCTACCTCAAGACCCGCGACAACGCCGTCCGCCTTGGACATGAAATAAGCTTCGGAAATGCTGTCCTCGGGGATAAGCAGGTCGGCGGTGGAGTCGATATAATTTATGTCCTCGGTGAGGGCGGTCTTTATGATATCGTCAACGTAAAAGGGTAGCAGTATCATTCTTTTTCGTCCTTTCTTTCGATAACTTCCGTGAGGATTATGTACGCAACGGTGACAAGGGACTTGGTTTCAACAAAGTCGGCGGTTATGGCGTAGCCGCTGTTGTAAACCTGATCCTTGAGCTCCTTTATGCGCGCAAGACCCTTTTCGGCTTCCTCGTAATTCGGCTTGATGAAGTACGCTTTCTGCATGATGTGGCGTATCTCCGTGCGGATTCCGTGGGGAAGCGGCTTGCCCGCGGGGGAGGACATCGGGTACTCAACGGTATCACGGTCGTCCTCGCGGCGGTTCTTTGTGATATCCTCGGCGATCAGGCGGGAGAACACCAGCGCTTCCAGCAGGGAGTTGCTGGCAAGCCTGTTCTTTCCGTGAACGCCCGTGTGGGAGCATTCGCCCGCGGCATACAGCCCGGGGATATTTGTCGCGCCCTTTCCGTCGACATTTATTCCGCCCATAAGATAGTGCTGGCAGGGATAAACGGGGAAAGGCTCCTTTGTCATATCGTATCCCTTTTCAAGCACCTTGCCGTATATCATCGGGAAGTGCCCCTTTACAAACTCGGGATCCTTATAGGAAATATCCAGCCAGAATTCGTCGCTGCCCGTCAGCGCCTGTTCTTTCATCATGCATTCGGAAACCACGTCGCGGGGAGCAAGCTCCTTGCGCTCTGGCTCGTATTTCTGCATAAAACGCTCCTTGTGGCAGTTGAGAAGATATGCGCCCTCGCCGCGCACCGCCTCGGAAATGAGGAAGCACTCGCGGTTCTTCCTGTCGGCGAATGCCGTGGGGTGGAACTGCACATAGCTGAGGTTCTTTATCTCCGCACCGAGGTTATATGCAAGCTGGATGCCGTCGCCGGTCGCAATGGCAGAGTTGGTGGTGAAATCATAAACTCTTCCGATACCGCCTGTCGCGAGTATTACCGCGTCGGCGCAGTAATACCGGTGCTCCTGTCCGTCGGGGATATCGTTGTGCGCGAGGACGTCCGCGAAGAACATTCCGTCGCTTCTTTCAAGGCGGCAGAGCACGGAGTTGTTGACGACAGTAACGTTTTTAAGCTCCTGCACCTGCTTGATAAGGTTGGTTTCAATTTCAAATCCCGTGGTGTCCTTGTGGTGCGCAATACGGCGGCGGGAGTGTCCTCCCTCGCGGGTGAGCTCAATGCTGCCGTCCTGCTTGAGGTCGAATTCAACGCCGTACTTTTCCTTAAGACGCATTACGTCCGTGGGTCCCTGCTCGACAAGTATCTTGACGTTATCAAGGTTGTTCTTATAATGTCCCGCGATGAGGGTATCCTTTATATGCAGGTCGTAGCTGTCGTTTTCCTTGTCCATGACAGCGGCAACGCCGCCCTGTGCCAGCGCGGAATTGCAGAGCGTAAGCTCGCGCTTGGAAAGCATGAGTATCTTCAGCGAGCGGTCGAGGTTGAGCGCCGCATAGATACCCGAGATGCCTGTGCCGACGATAATGACGTCAAATCTTTTGAATTTCAAAGCTATCAGCCTTTCTTTTTAGGCACCGCACATAAGCGTGCCGCTGCCTTTTATTATACTTGACACACACAAATTTTACTGATATAATAGCATTATGTGTGTAGTTTACATTGATTTTTCCCGCCTGCGGGGAATATTTTGTCCCGAAAAGGAGGACTTATATGGAAGAAAAAGTTATGACCAGAGCGATACTTGTCACCGCGGATATCGGCGAGTACGATGTTGAATCCAGTCTTGACGAGCTTTCCGAGCTTGCGCGCACCGCGGGCGCGGAAGAAATCGCACGCGTTGTGCAGAAGCGCGACGCCTACGAAAGCGCCACCGTCATCGGCGAGGGCAAACTGGAGGAAGTCAAGGAGCTTTGCGGCACGCTGGGCGCCGAGCTGCTGATATTCGACTGCGAGCTCACCGCGTCGCAGATACGCTGCATAGAGGATGTGACCGATGTCCGCGTTATCGACCGAACAATGCTCATCCTTGATATTTTTGCGGGCAGAGCTGTATCCCGCGAGGGCAAGCTGCAAGTCGAGCTTGCGCAGCTTCGCTACCGCCTGCCGCGGCTCATGGGTATCGGTGCGAGCCTTTCCCGTCTTGGCGGCGGAATAGGCACCCGCGGCCCCGGCGAAACACAGCTCGAAACTGACCGCCGTCATATCCGCAGGAGAATAGACAAGCTTTCCGAGGAGCTCAAGGAGCTTGAGGAGCGCCGCGGCTATTCCCGCGCAAGGCGCAAGAAAGACAGCGTGCAGGTCGGCGCTATCGTCGGATATACCAACGCGGGAAAATCCACGCTGCTTAACCTGCTCACGGGCGCGGACGTGCTTGCCGAGGATAAGCTTTTCGCAACGCTTGATCCTACATCCCGCGCAATAGAGCTTCCCGACGGGCGCTCGCTGCTGCTGGTGGATACCGTAGGGCTTATCCGCAGGCTGCCGCACCATCTTGTAGAGGCGTTCAAATCCACCCTTGAGGAAGCGGCGTGCGCCGATATCATCCTGCATGTCTGCGACGCGTCCGACCCGGAAGCGGCGGAGAAAGCCGACGTAACGCTGAAAACCCTTGCGGAGCTCGGCGCGTCGGAAATTCCCGTCGTAACGGTGCTGAACAAATGCGACAAGCTGGACGAAGATTTCCCCACGGACAGCGCCACCGTAAGAATAAGCGCGCTGAAAAACGAGGGTATCGACCGCCTGCTTGAGGTCATCGCGGCAAATCTGCCCGAAACCTCCCGCCGCATGAAACTGATGATACCATACGACAAGGCGGGGCTGACCGCCGTTATCCGCGTAAACGGAAAGGTGTTCAGCGAGGATTACACCGAAAGCGGCATATCCGTGGACGCCCTTGTTGATAAAATGAACATCAAGCAGATGAGCGAGTACGAAGTTAAGGATTGATATGTAAACGGGGCGGAGCGATCCGCTCCGTTTTTATGTCATCCGTCAGCCTAAAACTACCTCCGTGCCGCCGATGGGGCGAACGGAAAGCACATGGCAGGCACCCGCGCCGAATATCTTGTCCATGTTCATCTTGAACTGCTGGAGTGACTCAAGCGGAACAAATGCCTGGATGGTTCCCGCGAAGCCGCCGCCGTGAACTCTGCACGCGCCCTTTCTGTGGAGCGTGTTTTCTGCGATGTTGAGGGCAATGCTGAGGCACTGGTGCTTTACATCGGAGTTCGCGTAGATGTTCTGGAGATATTTGAAAGAGGAATCGCCGCTTTCCTTTACGGAGGAGAGGAAGTCCTCAAAGCAGCCGGATTTCAGCGCATGAACTACCTTTTCCACGCGTTCGTTTTCGTGGAAGAAATGGATGGAGCGGAGCACTGCTCTGTCGCCAAATTCATTGCGGAGCTCGTTTATGTTGAGAATGATATCCTCAAGGGAAAGCTGGCGCAGTGTTTCGCAGTCGAAGAAATGTGCGACTGCCTTCATTTCCGCAGGGATGGAAGCGTATTCATCGGTTAGGTCCGCGTGGTCGCCCTTGGCGTCAACGATACAGAGCGCGTGACCGTGCTCTTCGAAGTTGAACGGGATACCCTCGATAACCGGGGACTTGGTGTCGCGGAAATCTATCGCGACAAATCCGCCGACGGAGGACGCCATCTGATCCATCAGACCCGAGGGCTTGCCGAAGTAAACATTCTCGGCATACTGCGCTATCTGCGCGATCTTCGGAGCGGATATCTGTCCGCCGTTGAAGAGGTGGGAAAGGATGGTTCCGGTCAGGACCTCAAAAGCCGCCGAGGAGGAAAGACCCGAGCCTTTCATTACGTTGGAAGTTGTGTATGCGCGGAAGCCGCCTATCTTGTAACCGTTCTTGATAAACCCGCCTGCAACTCCGCGTATCAGCGAAGCGGAGGTGTTCTTCTCCTCGTCGCGCACATCGAGGGAGGACAGGTCTATCTTGTCCTCGGGAAAGCCCTCGGATTTTATCGTGATGCAGTTGTCGTCCGTAAGCTCCGTTACAGCGATAACGTCGAGGTCAACACTGGCTGCAAACACCTTGCCGTTGTTGTGGTCGGTGTGGTTTCCGCATATCTCGGTGCGGCCGGGGGCGGAGAAGAAACGGTGCTCTCCGAGATCGCCGAAATACTCTGCAAACGCGCTTTCAGCCTTGTGGTAGCGCTCTTCCTGCGCGGCGAGCTGGCTGTCGGGGTAGATTTCCTTGAGTGTGGATACGATGGGTTTCATAGATTGACCTTTCCTTTGTTTCGTCTTTTATTGCTTTCAGGCGATAGCCTGCGGTTTTCAGTCTTTTTCGGTGTAGAACATATGCTTCGCCTTTTCCTTGTGGGTGGAAACGCTCAGCACCATTCCAATCATGGCGTACATCATTATCATCGAGGTACCGCCGGTGCTTATGAACGGCAGCGGGATGCCTATCGACGGCATTACGCCGAGAACCATGCCGATGTTGATTATGCTGTGGATAGTTATTGTGGCAAATACTCCGACGCAGATAAGCTTTCCGAGCATATCCCCCGCGGCGGAGGCGTTTGACAAGATCTTCAGGCAGAGCGCGGCGAGAGTTATCACCACCGCAATGCAGCCGATAAAACCAAGCGTCATGCCGATATATGCGAAAACGGAGTCGTTGTATATTTCGGGGACGTTGGTGTAATTGTCAGAGTGGAAGCCAAGCCCCGTGAGCTGTCCCGAGCCGAGGGCGATAAGTCCGCGGTACTGCTGGAAGTATTTATCAAGAAGCTGCTGCTGGCGCACTTCTTCGTCAAACAGTACAAGTATTCTGATCTTGTGGTGCTCCGCCAGCAGGTAATTCCACGCTACATAAAGCGCAGGGGGTATCGCCGCCAGCGCGGCAACGATGTATTTCCATGAAACCCCCGCGATGAAAAGCATACAGGCAAAAATAAATAAAAACACCAGTGCCGAGCCGTAGTCGCCCTGTATGGTTATAAGCGCGGCGGGAAAGAATCCATGCACGCACAGAAGCAGCATATTCGGAAGCTTGTTGAGCTTGTCGCCGAGCTTTGAGATGTGCGTCGCAAGGGTGAGTATAAACACAAGCTTCAGTATTTCGGACGGCTGAATCGTGATTATGCCGAGATCCAGCCACGCAATATCGTCGTCGCGCTGAACTCCCAGCGGCGTGAACAGCAGGAACTGCAATATCAGCGCCACGGGGGCATAAACGAACCATATCTTCGATATGAATTTGTAATCTATCATGCCGATGATAAGCGAGCCGAAGAAACCCAGAATGCCCGAATAGAGCTGCGTCTTGAAAACGCTTTCAATGATGAAACCGTTTTCGTATAATGAATTGACGAGAATGATATCAAATACGGTGAGTGCGGCGCATATCAGCGGGAGTATCTTGTCCAGCTTCTTAAAATATCCGCCAAAAAAATCTAAAACAGTTTTCATTTTGCTCCCATATGTTCTGCAATAAAACCCTATACAATACTATTATAGACCATTTTTCCGCAGTTTGCAATAGAAACATCAAGTAAAAAAAATGTTAAATGAAATTTCGCCAAAACTGATAAAAAGCCGAAGATTTATTGAAAATCTTCGGCTTTTTTAACAATGGAGATTGCGGCGCTGCGGTCACTTTTCAATGACCGTGCCGCCTGTTACCAGTCTGCCCATAAATTCTGAGGAATGCAGCGGGCGGCCGTTTATGATGCCCTCAACAAGGTCAACGTCAAATCTGCGTACATTGTCCATTATATCCGCGTTATCCACGCCGCGCACGCATACGGAGATGTCCTTTTCGTGCGCAAGGCTTATCATTGAGCGCATGAACATATCGGAGATGGGGTCGCCCTTGAAGCGGTCGGCGCGTATTTTTACAGTCTTTACCGCGGGATTTTGCAGGGGCGCCGTGGTGAAAAAGCTCTCGCCGCAGTCGTCGGCGATTATATTCACGCCTATTTTGGAAAGCTGGTTGAGGAACATATTTCCTGTGTTGAGCGTGCCGGCGCTTTCCGAAACGGAAATGCTTACTGCGGACGGCGGCAGGGAGTATTCCAGCAGGGAGCCGCGCAGCGCCGCAACGCAGGCGTCGGAATTGATGATGTTTTCTGGGATGGCGAAGCTCACGCGGAAGTTATCGAACCCGTTTTCGCGCACGGTGGCGCAGAATTCGCATATCCTGTCGACAACATATCTGTACATCTCCACGGAAAGCCCGAGCCTGTCGATTATAGGCAGAAAGCGCTTGCGGGATACGATTATATCCTCGTTGCCCCAGAACAGGTTTGCTTCGCAGCAGTGAAGCTCTCCCGTATCCACCGTGAGCACGGGGGTGTACAGCAGGTAGAAGCCCTTGAAGGAGTTCTCCGCCGCGTCGATGATGAGTTTTTTAACGCGCAGGTTATCGCTGAGCTGCTCTTCAAGCCCGTCGGAATAGAACACCGCGTCGCCGAGCCTGCGTTCCTTTGCAAGGCGGAGCGTTCTTGTGGCCGCCTTGATGCAGTCGGAAATATCCTCGGCGTCGTCGGGGTAGACGGTGACGCCAGCGTATACTTCGAGATGGTGCTCGGTGTCGCGCAGGAACCACGGCGAGCGGAATTTTGTAAGTATCGCCTGCGCGAGCTGCCGCGCTTCCTCGGCGGTGCTGCCCGTGAGGGTGAGGAAAAGTATGTCGTTGCTGAAGCGATATACCTTTTTGTCGGAGCTGCAAGGTATGGCGGAGATGTATTCTGCAATGCTCCGCATGATGTCGTCGGCATACTCGCAGCTGTATATTTCGGAGATGTTTTTGAGGTTGGATATTTCCACGGATATGACAGCGCCATTCTTTCCGTCGGCGATGAGAGCGGTAAAATCCTTCTCAAACATACTGCGGTTAGGGATGTTGGTGGTGAAGTCGTAATACGCAAGACGGGAAAGGTGCTCCTGCGACTGCTCCAGCTCCGCTTCCATAAAGGATTTGTTTATTACCGTAGAAAGTATCTGCGTGATGGTTTTGAGCAGTTTGCGGTCGCGGTCGGTCCACTGCTTGCCGCTGCGGGCGATGTAGACGATAACGCCGCTTTTCTGACCGTTGTCGTATATGAGAGAAAGAGCAAAGCTGCGGTTGCCGCCGCTGTTATTGGTGATGTCATTTTCGTCGGCGAATACAACGCTGTCGTAGTCGAGCTGTTTTTCAAGCTCGCCGCTGTACGGGAAACTTGTCACAACGGGGAGTATCATGCCGCTTTCGTCCCAGCGGTATATCCTCGCGGAGGCGCTGAATCCCGAGCAGAATACCAAATCGTCAAGGGTGAAATATTCTCTTATCAGCGGGATAATGCTGCTGATGGAGGATTTTGTGTCGGGGCTGCGCAGTATAAGCGAATACAGGTTGTTTATGAGTATCTGATCCTCGAAATTCTGCCCGAGCATTTTGTTGGCATTCTGCGAGTTGTCCATTTCCTCGCAGAGGACAACGTAGCTGTTTGCAATTCCCGAAACGGTCCTTACCATTGTTTCGAGAAGCTGCGCGTTTGCGTCTACTTCGTCCTGCGATTCACCCGCGATTAGCCATGCGGCAACCGGCTGGTGCTTTATGCGGATGTTCTTTTTGCGCTGATAGCTCATTTTGTTGAGATTTGCGCGCTTATCCTGACCCGCGGCGGTGGCGATGACCTTGCCGTTCTGGTCGACTATCGCGGAGAACAGCCCTTTTATATGTGAAAACGGCTGCTGAACCTTTATAAGATAGTCCTCGCCGAGAATGTCCCTGAGCGGGGGAGTATGCTGCGCGGAACTCATCGACTGGCGGCTCTTGCTGCGGTAGCGCCGCATTACGGGATCTTCGCCGTCACAGTCGAGATAGGAGGAAACATCGAACAGCATACCGTCCATTTCGGACAGGGAGCCGTCGGGGCGCCGAACCGCCTTTG
The DNA here is from genome assembly GCA_934481445.1 of uncultured Oscillospiraceae bacterium. Lineage (GTDB taxonomy): Bacteria > Bacillota > Clostridia > Oscillospirales > Ruminococcaceae > CAG-115. The sequence continues at coordinate 36,825 of CAKSPC010000015.1, read as the reverse complement.
CGGAGATGTAGTACCACTTATACTCGCCCTTCGCCATCATGCGCGCATGAACGCGCAGTTCGTTTGCCGTTCCGTTTACGACTTCATTCATGACCTCGCAGAACGGCTGGTAATCATCAGGATGGATAACATCACCCATAAGTACTGTGTTTTCTGTGCTGAAAGGATTTGGCGCGGATAGAAATTCAGCGGGAAATCCCGGTCTGAAACTCATTGAAAATGCCGCATTGCCGCTGCTTGAAACTGCCTGCTCAAGTTTTGTCAAGAAAACCACCTCGTTTGTAATATCGCAGCCGTGGCAATAACTCCATATTATATGTTAATTTATTAACGATTAGAAGCGGATGTTTTTGTCTACATCATCCCTTGTATACTATTTTACCATAAAACTTTCAACTTTTCAAGCCTTTTTTGTGATTTTTATAAAAATTCACTCAATTTTCATATTATATTGTCAAAAAGGAGCGCCCCGATTTTTCGGGGCGTACGGTTTTATTGAATAAGTTTATATTCAGAATCAAGCTGCGGGGTGTATGTCCAGAGATATTCGTCCCTGCGCCGGATCATATGGTCGGTATTATCCGACGTGTAAATATATTCATATGGAGTGTTGTATCTCGGGTAGTGAGTGATCCCGTTGGAACGTTTGTACTTTAGTTTTGTGCCGTCGGGCAGAAGCAGTACCAGCGTATTTCCGTCTGCGGAGAATTTTGCCTTTATGTTTGCAGGGTCGTTGTATGGGTCATAGTCGCTGTTGTCAAAGCTGTCGTCCGTTGCATCGTCATAGTCTGCACCGTCGTCGAAGTCATAAGCACCATCGTCAGCCATGTCGTCCCCAATATCATTATCGGGAACATCCTCGTCGATTCCGTCCGTACCTATGCTGTCGTCGGTTTCGTCCCATACTTCATCGTCAGCCATGTCATCCGCCATATCATCATCCGCGGTATCATCGCAGATATCTTCATCGATAACTTCATCCATAGCCTCGTCGGTTTCATTGTCGGTGGTTACGTTGGCAATGCTGTCGGACTTTCCGCCGTCAGAACTGCCGGAAACGTCGCCGGCGGCGGTGTTGGGCAGATCGATATCATCTTCATCGGGTTCGGCGATTTCCTCTTCATCCGCGGCGATGTCTTCTATGACATCTTCTATGATTTCTTCGTTTTCTGTGGGCGCAGCGTAGTCAGGCTTTGGTATTGTATCGACGGTGGTATCGGCGGTAATTTCGTTTGAGTAGCTCTTGTCGTCGGCAGAGGCATTTTCGGCTATATCATCATTATCATCAATTTCGATATCAAAATCAGCGTCGGCTGCGGTGTCATAGCCGAGCTCATTGCTGATCGCTTCGCTTGCGGCGGCAGAAGAATCAAATGTGCCCGCTGTCATGTTGTTCGTGTCGGTATGGGGGATAAGAACTGCAGCAGTGATGACTATCGCCGCGCAGGCTGCGACTGAGCCGCAGGAAACTGCGATTTTTCCCAGCGGTAACGGCTTTTTGCGCTTGTTTACCTCCGCCATAACGTTGGCTTTCATTCTGTCGATCGCGGCGCGGTCGGGTGAGATATCCTGAACTGCCTTTTTGTATTCCTTGCCGAATTCCATCAGAAATCCACCTCCTCCAGCATTGGCTTAAGCATATCGCGCGCACGGCTTAATTGTGACTTCACCGTGCTCTCCTTTACGGAGATGGTGCGCGATATGTCGGATATCGACATATCCTCGAAATAAAACAAATGGATAACAGTGCGGTACTTTGGCGGGAGTTTCATCACCGCGGCGGCGACGGCGTTTTTGCGGTCGCTCTGCTCGGTGAAACCCGCCGACGCGGCGGCAATTCCCGTGGAAAGCTCTTCCTCGCACATGTTTTCAAGCCCTGCGTCGCCTGCGCGGTGGCGAAACCACGCTGACGCCGCAAAGTTCTTTATGCAGTTGACGGTGCAGCGTATCAGCCACGCCTTGCGATGCTCCTCGCTCTCGAAGTTTCCGCCCGACTTGAACAGCCGCACGAAAACATCCTGCGTGATGTCCTCGGCGTCGGTGCGGTTTCCAAGCCGCGTAAAGGCGATCCGATACACCATCGGCATATAAAATTCCATAATGCTGTCAAAGCTTTCGCCCGCTTTGAGTGTCATTGTGTCCATAAGCTTATAATCTCCGTAAAACCGCGGCGGTGGAGAAACCGCCGCGGCAGAATTGTCAATTCATAAGTAATACCGAACAGAAGTGAAAAAGGTTGCAAGAATTTTTTAAATTACAGTATGGGCATGACGTGTGACATGGCAGCCGATGTTGACCGCCACGGGCAGTCCCGCGATGTGCGTCGCAGACTTCTCGATATTAACATACAGCGCGGTTACCGTGCCGCCGAAGCCCTGTGCGCCTATGCCGAGGCGGTTTATGCTGTCGAGCATCTGCTGCAGCTCTGCGTATACGGGGTCGGGGTTTCTTATCGCAAGGTCGCGGCAGAGCGCCTTTTTCGCGAGCAGGGCGCTGTATTCAAAGTCGCCGCCTATCCCCACGCCGACAACGATGGGCGGGCAGGGGTTGCTTCCCGCAAGGGAAACGGTTTCGGTGACGAAATTCACGATATCCTGCCTGGAAGCGGAGGGCGTGAACATTTTAAGACGGCTCATGTTTTCACTGCCGAAGCCCTTGGGAGCCGCCATCAGCGAAATTTTGTCCCCGGGGACTATTCTTGTGTGGATAACGGCGGGGGTATTGTTGCCGGTGTTCTTTCGTTCGAGCGGGTCGCCGACTATGCTCAGGCGCAGCCTGCCTTCAACATAGCCCTGCGCAACGCCCGCATTCACGGCGTCCTCAAATGCTCCGCCGACAATGTGCACATCCTGCCCTACCTCCGCAAAAATTACCGCCATGCCCGTGTCCTGGCAAATCGGCACGCCGAGCTCGTCGGCGCAGTCGATATTCGCGGCGATGTCGCCGAGCACGCTCTTGCAGAGCTCGCTCTTTTCGCAGGCGGCGCTTTTCGTTATACATTCCTTCATACCGTCGGGCAGGCGCAGGTTTGCGTCAACACAGAGCTTTGCGACGGCGGCGGTTATTTCTTCTGCCTTTATTTCACGCATGGTGTCATTCCTTTCCAAATACGATGTTTCCGTTTACCGCCACCAGCGACGGAGTTACCGTGAGGTCCAGCGGGTCGCCGACGAAAAGCGAGAAATCCGCGTCCTTTCCCGTTTCGATGGAGCCTATCCTGTTCTCCGCGCCGATTATTTCCGCGGCGTTTATGGTGATGGCGCGCAGGGCGGTGTCCCTGTCCAGTCCGCCCCTTACGGCGAGCGCTGCTGTGAGGGGAAGATACTGTATCGGCGTTTCGGGGTGGTCGGTGCAGATGGCAAATTTGATGCCGTTTTTCTTCAGCACCGCGGGGGTGGAAATGTCGTGGTTATGCAGCTCGGGCTTGCCCCTGTCGCCGAAGAGCGGTCCCACAACAACGGCGGGATCATCCTCGGCAAGCTCGTCCGCGATCACCGCGCCGTCGGTGCAGTGGATAAGCACATAATCCAGTCCGAATTCCTTGGACAGCCTTATCGCTGTGAAAATATCATCGGCGCGGTGGCAGTGGAAATGCGCCTTAAGCTTGTCCTTTTCGTTGAACAGCGGGAGAAGCGCCTCGCACTTTGCGTCGAAATCGGGCATGGAAACCTCGTCCTCGGTGCCCTTGAGCCTGTGGTATTCCTCAAGGTCGGATTTATAGCGCAGCGCCTTGGTGAGCTGCTCGCGGATTATCGCGGCGGTAGCCATGCGGGTCACAGGGGTTTCGTCGCGGTCGTTGTAGGTGTTTTTGGGATTCTCGCCAAGGGCGAATTTTATCGCGCAGGGGGATTTTACAATAAGCTTGTCCACGCGCTTGGAGCCGTAGGTCTTCATTATTATAAAGCTGCCGCCTATGGGGTTCGCGCTTCCCACTCCCGTGCAGACGGAGGTGACGCCCGCCTGCACCGCGTCGGTGTAGCAGCGGTCCATGGGGTTGACGCTGTCGATGGCGCGGAGGTGCGGGGTGGAGGGGTCGGTGTCCTCGTTGCCGTCCTCGCCCTCAAAGCAAAGGCTGTCCTCCCACATTCCGATATGGCAGTGCGCGTCGACGAAACCGGGGTACATTGCCGCGCCCTTTCCGTCGATAATTTCCTCGTCGGCGTCGGTGGGGATATAGTCCTCCGTGCGGCCTATTTCTGTGAAAACTCCCCCCGCAACGCGGACAAACCCGTTTTCGATATCCCGCTCCGCCATGGTGTGTATTTTAACATTTTTTATTATCATGTCTGATCCTTAATTTATATGGCCGTTCTTTTCGTAATAATCGGCAAGCTTTGCTATCTCGTCAACGATTATCGTATCGCGGGCGTTGCCGTTTACCATGCACTCGGAATTCCTGCGGTATATAGCCGCGCGGGTGTTGTACAGTTCCCGAAGCTTTTCGGGGGTGTTGTTCATTACCAGCGGACGGTTGGTATCGCCCTTTATGCGCTCGTAGCAGGTTTCAAACGAAGCGTTGATGTACACGGTCAGTCCGCTTTTCCGTGCGAACGCCGCGGTTTCATCATTTATGAGAGCGCCGCCGCCCGTCGCGACGATATACCCATCGGAAAGTTCGCGTATGTATTTCGCCTCGAGAGTGCGGAAGTGCGGCTCGCCGAATTTCTCGAATATTTCGGGAATGGACATTTTCTCGCCGTCGACGATGACCTTGTCAAGGTCGACGAATTTTCTGTCCATCGCCGCCGCAAGCTGACGTCCGATGTGGCTTTTGCCGCAGCCCATGAAGCCGCAGAGATATACCGAACTCATACCAGCGCCTCCATATCGGCGATAAGCTTGTCGATATCACTCTTGTTATAGGAAGCGTTGTCCCAGAGTTCATGCGCCGCCACTGCCTGAAGCACCAGCATTGCCATGCCCGTCATTGCCTTTGCGCCCTTTTCGCGGGCGGTCTTTGCAAGCAGGGTGACGTTGGGGTTATACACCGCGTCGAATACGAACTTAACGCCGTCCAGCACAGCCGGCTCGCAGGGCATTCTGTCTACCTTGGGATACATACCGACGGGGCAGGCGTTGACGAGCAGGTCGAACTTTGCGCCGCCAAGGTCAGCCGCAGAAAGAGCTGCGCCGCTGATAAACGCGATGTTTACCTTTGCGTCGGGCTTGAGGGCGCTTATCTCCTTAACGACCTCCTCCGCAAGAGCCTTGTCGGAAGGGAGCGCCGCAATGGTGAGGTTTCCTCCCTCTAGGGCGGTTTCTATCGCCATCATTCTTCCGACGCCGCCGCAGCCGATAAGAAGCACGTTTGAATCAAGCGAAGCCCCGAGCATATCAATGGATTTTGTAAAGCCGAGCACATCTGTGTTGTATCCCATCTTGATTTCGCCGTTGCTGACGCAGTTTACGGAGCGGTAGCGCTGCGCGCCGTCGGAAAGCTTGTCGCAGTAGTCGATTATGCCGACCTTGTGCGGGATGGTTATGTTGAAGCCGTCGAGGGTGGAGAGAAATTCAAACTTGTTTTTAAGTTCTTCGGGAGCGATGTCGTAGAGCTGATAATCCACAGTTTCGCCGCTCAGTTCAAACAGGCGGGTGTGTATCTGCGGGGAAAGGGAGTGTCCGAGGGGGTGACCGATAAGACCGAATTTGCGCATGACTGTTCCTCCTTAACCCTTGAGAGCGGCAAGCGCCTTTTCGAGCGTGTCGTTGTTTTCAATGTTGACTGCGTTAGCGCCGCGGAATGTCTTTTTTACAAGACCTGTCAGCACCTTGTTCGGGCCGAGTTCAACATACGCGTCGATGCCCGCTTCGTTCATGGCGTTCAGCTCGTCCACAAATTTAACGGGGGAGCAGATGTGCGCCGCGAGGTAGGAGGGCATATCCGAGAAGTCGTCCAGCTTCTTGCCGTAGAGGTTTGCGTAGAAATCGCAGTTTGGCTTATTGAATGTGAAACCGCTTACCGCCGCCTTGAATTCGTCCGCTGCGGACTGCATGAGCTTTGTGTGGAAAGCCGCGGAAACCGCAAGCTTAACGCAGCGCTTGCCGAGCTCGCCGAACTTTGCAACGGCAGCGTCGATGGCTGCGCTTTCGCCGGCGATAACGGTCTGCACGGGGGAGTTGTAGTTTGCGGGGGCGACGAAGCCGTCTGTTTCGGCACAAACCTTGTCGATGGTTTCGTTGTCGCAGCCGATAACGGCAGCCATGGCGCCGCCTGTGCTCTCGGCAGCCTTTGCCATTGCCTCGCTGCGGAGCTTTATTGCCTTGTATGCGTCCTCAAGGGTCAGCATTCCCGAAGCGTACATTGCCGCGTATTCGCCGAGGGAGTGACCGGCAACGGCGCAGTTGCCGATGCCGTTTTCGCGGGCGGCGGTCAGCGCGATGAGGGAAGTGGTGAATATCGCGGGCTGGGACAGACGGGTCTGCGCGAGTTCCTCGGGGGTGGAATCGTTGAGCTTCTTCAGCACGTCAAAGCCCATGATGTCCGATCCGCACTCGAGTATCGTCTTTGCCGCGGAATACTTTTCAGCAAGCTCCGCGCCCATTCCGGGGTACTGGGAACCCTGTCCCGAGAAGAGAAAAACTGTTTTCATTGTAAAAATACCTCCACAAATTAATTATCATCTACATACTTTTTCGACTATTCAGCTAAAATTATCGAAAAACGGTTGACAAAAAGCGCACAATAGGGTAAAATATAAAGTGGTATGTTTTGTTACTCGCCTGAGTCATATTCTGCATACCGTCACAGTTATGATGTTTCTGCGGCGGCGGGGACGATGTATTTCCCCCTGCAAGAATATATTATACATTATAATGCCAATAAAATCAAGGAGATTTTTTAATGAGCGGAATAGAGATCATCGGTACAGGCAGTTATGTGCCCGAATTCGTGGCGGATAACAACAAATTCGCGGAGTTCCTGGATACCTCCGACGAATGGATAACCCCCCGCACGGGAATAAAACAGAGACATATCCTCACAGATAAGCCCAACTACTACATGGGCATCGAGGCGGCGAAGAAAGCGCTCGAGGACGCCAATATAGACCCGTCCGAGGTTGATCTGGTGCTTGTTTCCACCTGCACCCCCGATTTCTTCTATCCCTCCATGGCGTGCCTTATTCAGAAGAAGATAGGCGCGGTGAACGCCGCGGCGTTTGATGTCAACAGCGCCTGCACCGGCTTCATCACCGCGGTGGATATCGCTCACAAGTACCTGCTTTCGGGTCACTACAAGACCATACTGCTGGTTGCGACCGAGCGCCTTTCGGGTCAGCTCGATTATACCGACCGCTCGATGTGCATTCTTTTCGGCGACGCGTCCGGTGCGGCGGTGCTGAGAAAGTCCGAGGGCAAGTTCTACTCCATGCTCGGAGCGGAGGGCGACGAATTTGAAGCGCTCTACTGCAAGATAAATTATCAGTCCAACTGCCCGTTCCATGAGGATCAGGCGCCGTTCTACAACGATCTTTTCGACACGTTTGAAAAGCAGAACTACCTCCAGTCCGACGGCCACGCGGTGTATAAGTTCGCAGTCAACGCCATGGCAAAGGCGGTAAGAAATGTTGCGGAGCAGGCAGGCATAGACGTTGCGGATATCGACCTTGTGATCCCGCATCAGGCAAACCTGCGCATAATCAAGAAGGCTGCGGAGCTGCTGGATATCCCAATGGACAAGGTTTACACCAACATTGAACGCATGGGCAATGTTTCCAGTGCCTGCATTCCCGTCTGCCTTGACGAGCTGCGCAAGGCGGGCAGAGTCAAGAAGGGCATGAAGATGTGTTTCGTTGGCTTCGGCGCGGGACTTACTTACGGCTCGGTTCTCTTTGAGGTGTGATAACACCGCGGTATATTTTTCAGCACATTGCCAAAAATAACATATAATTGATTTTCGGAAAGGATAAAATATGTCTAAAACAGCGATCATAACAGGTTCAGGCAGAGGCATCGGCGCCGCCATCGCAAAGCGCCTTGCAAAGGATGGATTTGACATCGTTATAAACGAAGTTTCGCAGGAGGCGCTAGATACCTACGGCGCGCAGACAGCGCAGGAATGCCGCGATATGGGCGTCCGCGCGGAGTGCTATGCGGCGGATGTTTCCGATTATGCACAGTGCGAAGAAATGGTAAAATGGGCAAAGGAAACTTTCGGCACCATCGACGTCCTCGTAAACAATGCGGGCATCACACGCGACGGTCTGCTTCTGCGCATGAGCGAGGAGAATTACGACTCCGTTATCCGCATAAATCAGAAGTCCGTGTTCAATATGATAAAGCTGGTTGGCGCGGTAATGCTCCGCCAGAGAAGCGGCAAGATAGTTAATCTCGCTTCCGTTGCAGGTCTTTACGGCAACCCCGGGCAGATGAACTATTCCGCGTCCAAGGGCGCTGTCATTGCCATGACAAAAACCGCAGCCAAGGAGCTCGGAAGCCGTGGAATCAACGTAAACGCAGTTGCCCCCGGCTTTATTCAGACGCCCATGACCGACAAGCTCACCGAGGAGCAGCGCAATGCAATGCTCGCGCAGATAGCCATGAAGCGCTACGGCCAGCCCGATGAAGTGGCGGGAGTTGTAAGCTTCCTCTGCTCCGACGACGCTGCATACGTTACGGGTCAGACCATCGAGATCAGCGGCGGGCTGAGTATGTGATCACCTATCTACAAAAATAATTCGGAGGAACAAATAAACATATGACCGGAAGAGAAAGAAGAGTTGTTATCACAGGCCTGGGCGCAGTTACCCCCTGCGGAAACTCCCCTGAAGAACTCTGGAACAGCCTTATGGCAGGAAAGCACGGGTTCGAGCTTGCGCCGTGGTTCGGCGACCAGGAACCCGACAACCTTGGCGTTGTGGCGCGCGTTAAGAATTTCGACGCGTCCGAACTTTTCGACAAGAAAGAACTGCGCCGCAACGACGTTATCGTTCAGTACGCGGTTTATGCCGCCATGCAGGCGCTCAAGGACGCGGGCACGGATTTCAAGGACATCGACCCGTTCCGTGCAGGCGTTGTAATCGGCAGCGGAATCGGCGGTATCTATACCACCGAGGAAGAGATGCTTAACTATCATAACCGCGGTAACAAGCGAGTTTCAGTTTTCACCATCACAAAGATGATAGGCAACATGGCTGCGGGCGTTGTCGCTATCCGCACGGGCTTCAAGGGCAGCAACTTCTGCGTTACGACAGCCTGCGCCAGCGGCACGCAGTCGATAGGCGAGGCGTTCCGTTCCATCAAGCACGGCTATCTTGACGTTGCCATCGCGGGCGGCACGGAGCACAGCGACCTTGGCTTCTGCTACGCTTCGTTCAACAATATGCACGCGCTGACCCGTTCCAAGGACGTCGACAGGGCTTCGATCCCGTTCGACGCAGAGCGCAGCGGATTTGTCCTCGGCGACGGCTGCGGTATAGTTATCCTTGAGGAATACGAGCATGCAAAGGCTCGCGGCGCGAAGATATACGCGGAGATCTGCGGTTACGGCAGCACCTGCGACGCATACCACGAAACATCCCCCGATCCCGAGGGAAAGGGCGGCGCCATGGCGATGAAGTTCGCAGTTGAGGAAGCGGGAATCGACCCGAACACCGTGAACTACATCAACGCCCACGGCACATCCACAAGCATGAACGACAGGACCGAGACCGCTGCGGTAAAGACAGCTTTCGGCGACCATGCAAAGGACATCGCGATAAATTCCACAAAATCCATGACGGGACACCTCCTCGGTGCTGCGGGCGGCGTTGAAGCCGTTGTTACCGCAATGTCCATCAAGGAGGGCAAGGTGCACCGTACCCTCGGGTACAGCGTTCCCGACCCCGAGTGCGATCTCGATTATGTTACCGAGGGCACCCGCGAGATGAAGATAACCGCTGCGCTCAGCAATTCGCTCGGCTTCGGCGGACACAACGGCTGCATCTGCATGAAGCCTGTTGACTGACGACGAAAGGACTGACGGTATGAATCTTAAAGATAAAGAAGTAAGACCTATCGAAGATACCATTGATTGCATAGAAGCTCTTGCAAAGATCGTTAAGGACAACGACCTCGGCAAGATAAAGATAAGCACCGAGGACATCGACATCGTTATCGAGGGCAAGAAGTGCCCTCCGCCCCCTCCTGCTGTTATGGGAATGGGCGCACCCGCTGCTGCATCGGCGGTGGCGGTTTCGGCTCCCGCGGGCGCCGCAGCGGCGGCAGCCGCAGAGGAGAGCGGAAACATAATCAAGTCCCCGATAATCGGCACGTTCTATTCCTCCCCATCCCCTGAGAAGCCCGCATTCGTCAAGGTGGGCGATACCGTTAATGCCGGCGACGTTGTGTGCATAATCGAGAGCATGAAGCTTATGAACGAGATAAACAGCGAATTCAGCGGCAAGGTTGCCGAGATATACGTCAACAACGGCGACAGCGTAGAGTATGGTCAGAAGATCATGAGGATAGAATAAGGAGCAGCTATGACATTAAATCTTGAGCAGATCAAAGAAATAATCCCCCACCGCGATCCGTTTCTTCTTATTGACGAAGTTACAGAGTTGGAGCCCGGCGTAAGCGTTACCGCGAAGAAGTACCTCAAACCCGACGAATACTGGTTCAAGGGTCATTTCCCCGGTCAGCCCGTGCAGCCCGGCGTGCTTATGATAGAAATGCTGGCGCAGGCGGGTGCGGTGTGCGCGCTCTGCCTGCCCGAAAACAAGGGAAAGATCGCGTTTTTCGCGGGAATAGACAAGGCACGCTTCAGAGGCACCGTTCTTCCCGGGGATACTCTTGAACTTCATGTTGAGATGACAGGCAAAAAGGGTCCCATCGGCTTCGGAAAGGCTGTCGCAACGGTAAACGGCAAGAAGGTCGTTACCGTCGAGATATCCTTCGCTGTGGCTGACCCCGCGCCCACTGCCGAAGCGTGATACTATCTGCTGCGCAGAGATAAATAATTCTTGGAGCTGACAGAATGTTTAATAAGATACTTATAGCCAACCGCGGCGAGATCGCCATAAGAATAATGCGCGCCTGCCGCGAGCTTGGGATAAAGACGGTCGCAGTCTATTCCGAAGCGGACAGATCCGCGCTTCATGCGCAGATCGCCGACGAGGCGGTGTGCATAGGTCCCGCGGCGACAAAGGACAGCTATCTCAACACAAAGGCGATAATCGCCGCGTGCGAGATAACACATGCGGAAGCGATACATCCGGGCTTCGGATTCCTGTCCGAAAATGCAGAGTTTGCGCGCCTTTGCAGAACCTGCGGCATAACTTTCATCGGGCCGTCCCCCGAGGTCATGGACGCAATGGGCGACAAGGCGAATGCAAAGAAAACCATGATATCCGCAGGCGTGCCCGTCGTTCCGGGTTCCGACGGAGTTGTGAGAACGATTGAGGACGCGAAAGCAGTCTGCCATGAGATAGGCTATCCCGTTATGGTAAAGGCTTCGGCGGGCGGCGGCGGCCGCGGCATACGCCTTGTTGAGCGGGAAGAGGAGCTTGAGAGCCACTACATCGCGGCTCAGCAGGAAGCGCTTCAGTTCTTCGGAAACGACGAGGTCTACATCGAAAAATTTATCGTTAATCCCCGTCATATCGAGATACAGCTTCTCGCGGACAATCACGGCAACGTAGTTCACCTCGGCGAGCGTGACTGCTCTCTCCAGAGGAGAAACCAGAAAGTCCTTGAGGAAAGCCCCAGTCCCATCATGACGGATGAACTCCGTGAAAAGATGGGTGCGGCGGCGGTGGCTGCGGCAAAGGTCAGCGGCTATCAGAACGCGGGCACGATAGAGTTCCTTGTCGACAAGGATAAGAACTTCTATTTCATGGAAATGAACACCCGTATTCAGGTAGAGCACCCCGTAACCGAATTTGTAACGGGCATCGACCTTGTAAAGGCGCAGATACGCGTTGCGGCGGGGGAGGAACTCTGGTTCACGCAGGACGATGTAAAGCTTACGGGACACGCCATCGAGTGCCGTATCAATGCGGAGGATCCGCGGCATAATTTCCGCCCCTGCCCCGGCAAGATAAAGTCGCTGCACGTTCCGGGCGGATTTAACGTCCGCATAGACAGCGCGGTTTACGCGGGGTACGAGATACCGCCGTATTATGACAGCATGATCGCGAAGCTGCTCGTCAAGGCGCCGACCCGCGAGGAAGCCATAATGAAAATGCGCGTGGCTTTGTCCGAATTCATCATCGAGGGCGTGGAAACCAACATTGATTTCCAGCTCTGCCTGCTGAAGGACGAGGATTTTGAATCGGGCAATTTTGACATAGGATTTCTTAACAGAAAGAATGTAATGGGGGAGTGAGCTGAATGGCAATAGAAGATCTTTTCAAGGTCGTTAAAGCGAGATTTGTTGACGAGCAGCCCGCTCAGACGGAGGAAAAGGACGTTGAGATCCCGCAGGATCTGCTTTTCAAATGCCCGCGCTGCGGCGGCGTTGTTTATAACGAGGAATTCGTCCGTGCCATGAAGGTGTGCCCAAAGTGCGGATATCATGCGCGCCTTACATGGAAGGAGCGCCTTGACCTCACCGCCGACAAGGGCAGCTTCAAGGAGCTGGACGGCGGCATGAAGTCGCTGAACCCCATCGGTTTCCCGAAGTACGAGGAAAAGGTCGCGAGAATGCAGCAGCAGTGCGACATGAACGACGCCATTGTAACGGGCGAATGCACAATCCGCGGCTATCGCTGCGTAATCGGCATAATGGACAGCCATTTCATGATGGCGAGCATGGGCAGCGTTGTCGGCGAGAAAATAACCCGCGCGTTTGAATACGCAACGGAACACAATCTTCCCGTAGTCATGTTCACGGCTTCCGGCGGCGCGCGTATGCAGGAGGGCATAATCTCCCTAATGCAGATGGCAAAGACCAGCGGCGCAGTGAAGCTCCACAGCGACGCAGGCGGACTTTACATCGCGGTAATGACCGACCCTACCACCGGCGGCGTTACGGCTTCCTTCGCGAGCCTTGGCGATATCATCATTGCCGAGCCGAAGGTGCTTATAGGCTTTGCGGGCAGGCGCGTTATTCAGGATACGATACGCCAGCGGCTTCCCGACGACTTCCAGTCGGCGGAATTCCAGCTTAACTGCGGCTTTGCCGATATGATAGTAGAGCGCGGAATGATGAGAAAGCGCATTTCCAACATTCTGAAGCTTCACGGATTTCCTAAGGAGGTGACGGGAAGATGAGCGAACTTACAGCCTGTGAAAAGCTTGAGCTTATCCGCCATAAGAACCGTCCGACCGTGAACGATTATATCCCCGCAATGTTCACGCGGTTCATGGAATTCCACGGCGACCGCCTTTACGGCGACGACGCGGCTATAATCGGCGGCATAGGCTACCTCAGCGATACCCCCGTTACCGTAATTGCGCAGGTAAAGGGCCGCACGCTTGAGGAAAACAAGAAAAGCAACTTTTCCATGCCGCATCCCGAGGGATACCGCAAGGCGCTGCGTCTTGCAAAGCAGGCGGAGAAATTCCACCGTCCCGTTATCTGCCTTGTCGATACTCCCGGCGCATTCTGCGGTATCGAAGCGGAAAAGCGCGGACAGGGCGAGGCGATAGCCCGCAACCTTTATGAATTTATGACGCTTAAAACTCCCGTCATCTCGGTAATTCTCGGCGAGGGCGGAAGCGGCGGCGCGCTTGCCCTTGCGGTATGCGACGAGCTTGCAATGCTCGAGAATGCGCTGTACAGCGTTATTTCCCCCCGCGGCGCGGCGTCTATCCTCTGGAAAGACGGCACCCGCGAAAAAGACGCCTGCGAGGTGCTGAAAATAACTGCGGACGACCTTATGCGTTTCGGAGTTTGCGATAAAATAATCGCAGAGCCCGAGGGCGGCGCCCATGTAAGCAAGGAGCAGACAGCCGACAGTATTTACGAATACCTCGTTGACGCGGTTTATCGCTTCAAGCAGGCCGATATCGACACGCTTTTACAAAATAGGTATCATAAGTTTAGAAAAATCGGCATGTTTACCGAATAAGTTTGTGAAAAATAACTTGACATTTTTGTTTTTTGGGTATTGATTATTTTTTACAGATGATTTATAATATATCATGTTAATAAAGCTACGGTTAAATGTGGCAAATTTTATACGGAGGGAATTTACCATGGATATTTTTGAGAAAGTCAGAGATCTGATCGCGGAGCGCCTTGATGTTGCCGATAAGGACAGCATTACAGAAGCATCTTCCATTACAGACGACCTCGGCGCAGATTCGCTCGACGTTGTTGACCTGGTTATGGACATCGAGGATGAGTTCAGCGTTGATATCCCCGAGGAAGAGGTAGAGAACATCAAGACTGTCGGCGATATCGTTAAGTATATTGAAGACAAGCAGTAATTGATATTTTATATCCATCGTGCCCGCGGCAGAAATGCTGCGGGCATTGTTTTTGTCATATATCCCAAATCGCCCAAAAGAGCTCATTTTTTTGAAAATAATGCGTATAAAGGGTTGAAATCGTGGGAATAATATGATATAATTGTTTACGGATAAAAGAAAGACAGACGAGGAGGCAGTGTCAGCTATGGTTATAGCAGTGATAGCGCTGAGCGCGGCACTTGTGGCGGTCACGGCGGTTCTTTTCGCGACAATGCGCAGGGTTGCAGCTTTGGAAAAGTCTGCTTCGGCGGGGCTTGATAAGGATAAAATGACGGGACTTTGCAACCGCGACGGTTTTATGCGCAGCGGCGACGCTATGCTCGAAAGGGCAAAGCAGAGCGGAGATGCCGGTCTTGCACTGATCGTTTTTGATGTAGAACAGCTCGGAAAAATAAATACACTTTTCGGTACGGACACCGGCGACAGCGTTGTAAAGAGCTTTGCAGAGGCTCTGGAAGCCACCGCGTCGGACGGTGACATTGTGAGCAGGGTAAACACGGATGATTTCGCGCTGCTGACTCACTGCCGCACGGAGGATGAAGCGGAAGCCATCGCCGAGCGTTTCGGCGAAAATCTGAAGGCAAAGATATCCAGCAAGGCGCTCCGCGAGCAGGTCAATTTCTGCGCGGGGGTATGCTTCTTCGATTTTCACGATGATATACACACGATGTTCAATAAGGCTAATCTCTGCCTTATAACCCGCAAGGACGGCGCTCGCGTAACAATTTTCAGCCGCGATATGGAAAACCGCATGGTTGAGAATGAAATGCTCCGCACCGAAATGCAGACGGCACTCGACGAGGGTCAGTTCGAGCTGTACTATCAGCCGAAGATATCCTTCAAAACGGGCGAAATGCGCGGCGTTGAGGCGCTGATAAGATGGCATCACCCTACAATGGGATTTGTTGCGCCGGATAAGTTCATCCCGCTTGCTGAGAAAACGGGCATAATCACAAAGATAGACGAATGGGGACTGTTCACCGCCTGCCGCCAGTGCAGGCAGTGGCAGGAAGAGGGGCTGAAGCCGCTCAAGATGTCGGTGAATATGTCACAGGCGCAGTTTTACCGCACGGATGTATATTCGACGATAAAGAGCGCTCTTAGGGAAACAGGGTTAGACCCGAAGTATCTTGAAATAGAAGTCACCGAAACGATGGCGATGCAGGATATCGACCGCACGATAGGCGTCCTCGGAAGAATAAGAAAGCTCGGCGTAAGCATTTCGATGGATGATTTCGGAAGCGGATATTCCTCGCTTTCCTCGCTTAAAATGATACCGCTGGATATCCTGAAGATCGACAGAAGCCTTGTCTGCGACATTGATGAAAACGATGTTTCCAAGCAGATAACCGGCGCGATAGTCGACCTCGGCAAGGCGATGCAGCTTGTTGTTCTTGCGGAGGGTGTTGAAACGCAGGGTCAGTGCAAGATACTGACGGACATCGGTTGCGACCTAGCACAGGGTTATTATTACAGCAAGCCGCGTCCCGCAAAGGACATCGAGGCAATGCTTATGCCCGCCTGAGCCGCATAACAGAATACATGACAGCCTGCCGCAATATGCGTACAGGCTGTTTTTATCTTGAATAAATAAATTTTTAACAAATTCTTTGAAAAAACACTTGCAAAATAATTAGAAATATTGTACAATATAAAGTGAAGACAGTCAAATGGCGAGGTACGGCTGTTCCGTGCGTGCGCCACGCTCAAACTGTTCAATATTTTCATTTGTGAAAGGAAATAAAATCATGAGCAAGCTTAACAAGAAGAATGTAGAAGACTTAAACGTAAAGGGCAAGTTCGTCCTCGTCCGCGTTGACTTCAACGTGCCTATGAAGGACGGCAAGATCACCAATGATAACAGAATCACTGCTGCTCTGCCCACCATCAACAAGCTGACAGAGAACGGCGCTAAGGTCGTTCTGTGCTCTCACCTTGGCAAGCCGAAGAACGGCCCTGAGGCTAAGTTCTCCCTCAAGCCCGCTGCCGACAGACTGGCAGAGCTTGTTTCCACAAAGGTTACTTTTGCTCCCGATGATACAGTAGTAGGCGACAACGCCAAGGCTGCCGTTGCAGCTATGAAGGACGGCGAGATCGTTGTTCTTGAGAACACTCGTTTCCGCGGCGCTGACGAAACAAAGAACGGCGAAGGCTTCTCCAAGGAGCTGGCTGACCTCGTTCACAACGAGATCTTCGTTATGGACGCTTTCGGTTCCTCCCACAGAGCTCACGCTTCCACAGTAGGCGTTACAAAGTTCGTTAAGGAAACCGCAGTAGGCTACCTGATGAACAAGGAGATCGAGTTCCTCGGCAACGCCGTTGAGAACCCCGTTCGTCCTTTCGTTGCTATCCTCGGCGGCGCAAAGGTTGCAGACAAGCTGAACGTTATCTCTAACCTGCTTGAAAAGTGCGATACACTGATCATCGGCGGCGGTATGGCTTATACCTTCCTCAAGGCCAAGGGCTACGAAGTAGGCACATCCCTCGTTGACGACGAGAAGATCGGCTACTGCAAGGATATGATAGAAAAGGCTGAGAAGCTCGGCAAGAAGCTGCTTCTGCCTGTTGATACAACAATTGCTAAGTCTTTCCCTGACCCCATCGACGCTCCCATCGAGGTTTCTGTCGTTGATTCCGACAAGATCCCCGCAGACATGATGGGCCTGGACATCGGTCCCAAGACAATGGAGCTCTTCGCAGAGGCTGCAAAGTCCGCAAAGACAGTTGTATGGAACGGCCCGATGGGCGTATTCGAGAACCCCGTTCTCAAGAAGGGCACAGTTGCTGTTTGCGAAGCTCTTGCAGCTGCTGACGCAACAACCATCATCGGCGGCGGCGACTCCGCTACCGCGGCTATCAACCTCGGCTATGCTGATAAGATGAGCCATATCTCCACCGGCGGCGGCGCTTCCCTCGAGTACCTCGAAGGCAAGGGTCTGCCCGGCATCGACGCTATCCAGGATAAGTAATTTACAACCATATAAGGCGGAGCAAACCTCCGCCTTATAAACTGTATAGGGTGAAATATGGAAATTGTCGGAAAAAGAGTGCATGAGCTGCGCGAGAGCGTTGTGGGAGAGTGTTCCATAACGCGCTGCAAATTCGGAAGCGAGTTCTGCGAGAATGAAATGCGTGAATGCCTGTTTGTGCGCAATAATCTCTCGCTTGACAGCTTTTCCGAGTGCGATATGTCGGAAAATTCTTTTGAAAGGACGAATCTGTCCGGATCCTGTTTCATCGACAGCGACCTTTCCGGTGTGTCCATAGAAAACTGCAAGCTTGACGGCGCAACAATTAACGGCGTGAACATTGCAGATATGCTGGAATTTTACAAAACCAATCATAAGGAGAATATTACCATGAAGAAGAATGTAAGAAAAGCTATCATCGCAGGCAACTGGAAGATGAATAAGACCCGCCCCGAGGCAAAGGCACTGCTTGAGGAACTCAAGCCCATGGTTGCCGATGTTAAGGACGTTGAGGTAGTTGCGTGCGTTCCTTTCACAAACCTTGAAACCGCACTGGCTGCAACAGCAGGCACAAACATCAAGATCGGCGCAGAGAACTGCCACTTCGAGAAGAGCGGCGCTTTCACCGGCGAGATCTCCGCTGATATGCTGGCAGAGATGGGCGTTGAGTATGTTGTTCTCGGCCACTCCGAGCGCCGTCAGTACTTCGCTGAAACAGACGAAACCGTTAACAAGAGAACCAAGGCAGCCCTCGCAGCAGGTCTGAAGCCCATCGTATGCGTAGGCGAGCTTCTGTGGGAGCGCGAGTGCAATATCACTGAGGAAGTTATCGCTCGCCAGATCAAGCTGGACTTCTTCGGTATCTCCGCTGACGATCTCAAGAAGTGCGTTATCGCTTACGAGCCTGTTTGGGCGATCGGAACAGGCAAGACCGCTACCGCAGATCAGGCAGAGGAAGTTTGCGCATTCATCCGCGCTACACTCGCTAAGCTCTACGGCGCAGACGTTGCTGAAACCATCACCATCCAGTACGGCGGTTCTATGAACGCAAAGAACGCAGAGGAGCTCCTCTCCAAGACCAACGTTGACGGCGGTCTTATCGGCGGCGCATCCCTGAAGGCTGCTGATTTCACAACCATCATCAAGGCAGCTGTAAACGGCTGATAAACACTGTGATATAAATTATGACGGGTATGACGGCTTGCTATGTACTTTTTTATATGTTTTTTATTTTCTATAAAAAAGGGTCAGTAAACCCGTCATACCCGTCATGTTGTTTATGTGCACTTATTATTTAGAAGGAGATACAGAACTATGGCAAAACCCGTATTATTAGTAGTTATGGACGGCGTAGGCTTTTCCAAGACACATCTCGGCGACGCTGTTACGGAAGCTCATACACCCACGCTTGACTGGCTTCTCGCAAACTGCCCCAACACACGCCTCAAGGCGCACGGCGACGCAGTTGGTCTGCCCACCGATGACGATATGGGCAACTCCGAGGTTGGTCACAACGCACTCGGCTGCGGTCAGATCTACTCTCAGGGCGCAAAGCTCGTAAACGAGTCCATCGAAAGCGGCAAGATGTATGAGTCCGAAGCCTGGAAGGAGCTCGTTTCCAATGTAAAGGCTAAGAACAGCACAATGCATTTCATCGGTCTGCTGTCCGACGGTAATGTTCACGCTAACATTTCCCACCTTATCAACATGGTAAAGAAGGCTAAGGCAGAGGGCATTTCCAAGGTAAGAATCCACGCGCTGCTGGACGGTCGTGACGTTCCCCCCACAACAGGTGCGACCTACATTCAGCAGATGGAAGATGTTCTTGCAGAGCTGAACGACGCTACCTTTAACGGCAAGATCGCTTCTGGCGGCGGCCGTATGAAGGTAACAATGGACAGATATCAGGCTGACTGGGGCATGGTAGAACTCGGCTGGAACACCCACGTTAAGGGCGAGGGCAGACAGTTCGGTTCCGCTATGGAAGCTTACACCACCCTCCGCGAGGAAACAGGCCTTGTTGACCAGGATCTCCCCGCATTCGTCATCGCAGAGAACGGCGAACCCGTTGGCAAGATCGTTGACGGCGACAGCGTTATCCTGTACAATTTCCGCGGCGACCGCGCTATCGAGCTTTCCATGGCGTTCGATATGGAAGAGTTCAATTACTTCAACAGAGGCCCCAAGCCCGATGTATGCTATGCAGGTATGCTTCAGTACGACGGCGACCTCAAGATCCCGCAGAGATTCCTTGTAAATCCTCCCGAGATCACGAACACCATGACAGAGGTATTCGTTGCGGCAGGCAAGAAGGAGTACGCTATTTCCGAAACACAGAAGTACGGTCATGTAACCTATTTCTGGAACGGCAACAAGAGCGGAAAGTTCAGCGAAGAGCTCGAAACTTACGTTGAGATCCCCTCCGACAATGTATCTTTTGACCAGCGTCCCTGGATGAAGTCCGCCGAGATCACCGACCACCTTATCGAAGCTATCAAGAGCGGCGAGTACGACTTCCTGCGCTGCAACTACCCGAACGGCGACATGGTCGGCCACACAGGCAGCATGGACGCTACTATCATCGGCGTAGAGAGCGTTGACCTCGGTCTTGCACGCCTTATGAAGGTTTGCGACGAGTACGGCGTTACAATGTGCGTAACCGCCGACCACGGCAATGCCGACGAGATGCTCGAAAAGAACAAGAAGGGCGAGATCCAGGTAAGAACCGCTCACTCCCTTAACCCCGTTCCTTTCATCATCTACGACAAGGATGTAAAGTACACCATCAAGGATGGCAAGTACGGCCTTGCAAACGTTGCACCTACCATCGTTAAGATGTTCGGTCTGACTGCTCCCGATTGCTGGGAAGACAGCATGATCTGATTTGTCACGGCTGAAACGACCGTAATTCGGTTATAATAAGACCGCCCTCGGTTTTCGGGGGCGGTTTTGCTGTTTTTGGTGTTGAAAAGTTAAAACAATGTGAGCTGTTCATCCTCATCCGGCGTATGCATGAACTCGAAGATTTTGTTGATGTCATACTCGATATGCGCTCGCCCGCATTCCTCGATGAACACACGCCACAGCACCTTTTTGTTCGGGGAGGGGAGCTGGTAGGCGGTGCCGTATTCACGGATGTAGCGTTCTTTCAGCCCGGGAAAATGCCTGTCGAGGGCGGCATAGTAGTGTTCCCTGTCGCCGGTGCGCAGGGTCAGCCCCATGTCGAAGCATATTATCCTACTGCATCCGACCTCCGCTGCCGTGCGGACTATTTGCCGCACATTTTCTTCGGTATCATTTATATAAGGAAGCAGCGGGGTCATCCACAGCACCGTCGGTATCCCGCGGGAATGCATTTCTGACAGCACCTCGAACCGCCGCGCGGATGTGCATACGTTAGGTTCGATGATGCGGCAGAGCGACTCGTCGGTGGTGGTGACGGTCATCTGAACGACCGCTTTCGCCTGTCTGTTGATATTGTCCAGCAGGTCGATGTCCCGCATGATAAGGTCGGATTTTGTCTGCACGGCGGCGCCGAAGCGCTCCCGCCCGATGATTTCAAGGCAGCGGCGGGTCAGTTTCAGTTCCTTTTCTATGGGGAGGTACGGGTCGCTCATGGCTCCCGTGCCGATCATGCAGCGGCGGCGCCTGGATTTTAGCGCGGCGGCAAGCAGCTTCGGGGCGTTCTGCTTGACCTCGATATCCTCAAAATCGTGCGGCATATTGTAGCAGTCGCTGCGGGCGTCGCAGTATATGCACCCGTGCAGGCAGCCGCGGTAGATGTTCATGCCGTTGCTTTGTGATAATATTCCTTTGGCATTTACTAAATGCATATTATGCTCCGTTCATTAAAAAACTATCTATGAACATTATAATACTATAATAATGCATTGTCAAGAACAAACCGCATAACAGCGCCGTTTTCTGTGCATAATGGTAATGTTGCATAAAGAATTATTAAAAAATATTATCGAGTTTGTGATATTTTTTTCAAAAAACACTTGACAAATCGTGAAAAACATGATAAATTATATTTAGCACTCAAGGAGAAAGAGTGCTAAACCGGATAAGCAATTCGGAATCAGTCGGAAAGGATGGTCGGCGTGGATACAAGGGCAATGAAAATACTCGCGGCGATAGTCGATGAGTATATCCGCACAGGCGAGCCTGTCGGTTCAAAGGCTCTCGCAGAAAGGGAAGATATCACGGTATCCTCGGCTACTATCAGAAACACGATGGCAGCTCTCGAGCAGGAGGGTTATCTTGACCACCCGCACACATCGGCGGGCAGGGTGCCTACCTACAAGGGATTCAGATATTACATTGACAACCTGATGTCCCCCGTACCCATCGACGAGGATGAGATCGCCGCGATAGACGGTCTGCTCGGAGAGGGCGCGGTGACGGATGACGCGATCGTTGAGAACGCTTCCACGGCGCTCGCCGAAATAACGAAATGCGCGGCTATTTCAACCAACCACGCTTCGAAGTTCTCGGTGATAACCAAGGTGGATGTCATTCCGACGGGACGCAGAATGTACGTTCTGCTGCTGATAGCTTCAAACGGAGCGATAAAGAACAAGGCCTGCCGGATGGAGTTTGATTTAACGAACGAGCAGATGGCGGATTTCACGGGATTTCTCAACGAACACCTCCGCGGCGTGAACCTCGAGAATATGTCCGAGGAATATATCGCGAAGATGGCGCAGGCGCTGGGCGGCTATATGCTGTCGCTCTCGCCGCTGCTTCATGCGGTGTACGAGCTCTCGGAAGAAATGATGAGGGACAGCGTTGAGGTCAAGGGTGAGGCAAATCTGCTGGCGTGCAACGAGTTCCCGATGGATGATGTGGTAAGGTTCCTGTCGCAGAAGAGCGAGCTTTCGGGAATGCTTGACAACGCACTCTCGGGCATAAACATCCGCTTCGGCGAGGAGGACAACGAGTTCGCGATATCGAATTCGACCCTCGTAAGCGCCAATTACTACAAGGACGGAAAGCCCGCAGGCACGATAGGCGTTATAGGACCGCTAAGACTGGATTACCGCAAGGTAATTCCTTATATAGAATATCTCAGCCGAAAGGTTACGCGAATGCTTTCGCAGGAAAGCCCCGCGCAGATAGAAAGCGAGGAGAAGGATAAGAATGACAGATAGCGAAGAGATAAAGCAGGAGGAAGCCGTACAGGAAGCCGCCGAGGAAACAGCGGAAACAACTGTTGAACCCGCAGCCGATGAAATCGCAGCAGAGGACAGCGAAGCCGAAAAGGTGGCTGCCGAGCTTGCGTCGGTTAAGGATCAGCTGCTGCGCACGATGGCAGAGTACGACAACTTCAGAAAGCGCTCCGCACGCGAGAAGGACGCGCTCCGCGCGGATATCATCACAACAGTGACCTCGCAGTTCCTGCCGGTTATGGATAACCTGATAAGGGCGCTGGAGGCTGACTGCACCGATGAAAAATACAAGCAGGGCGTTCAGATGATCTATGACAGCTTCATGAGTACGTTAAAGAACCTTGGAGTAGAGGAGATCGAAAGCGACGGCGCGGATTTTGATCCCGCCATGCATCAGGCTGTTCAGCGCGTTGACGACAGCGGGCTGGAGAGCGGCAAGGTCGCAAAGACCTTTGCAAAGGGCTACAAGATAAATGACAAGGTCATCCGCTTCGCAATGGTAGCGGTGGCAAACTAAACAAGATAAATTGAACGGAGGAATTCATTATGGGAAAGATCATTGGTATTGACTTAGGTACAACCAACAGCTGTGTATCCGTTATTGAGGGCGGCGAGCCCGTTGTTATCACTAACTCCGAAGGCAGCAGAACAACTCCTTCCGTAGTTGCATTCACCAAGGACGGCGAAAGGCTGGTCGGCCAGCTTGCAAAGAACCAGGCCGTTCAGAACCCCGAAAAGACCGTTATCTCCATCAAGCGCCACATGGGCAGCGATTATAAGGTAGACATCGACGGCAAGAAGTACACTCCTCAGGAGATCTCCGCGATGATACTTCAGAAGCTCAAGACCGACGCTGAAGCATACCTCGGCGAGAAGGTTACGGACGCTGTTATCACAGTTCCCGCATACTTCACCGACTCCCAGCGTCAGGCGACAAAGGACGCAGGTCAGATCGCAGGTCTGAATGTTCAGCGTATCATCAACGAGCCTACAGCCGCTGCGCTGGCTTACGGCGTTGATAAGGAAGAAGAACAGAACATCGTTGTATACGACCTCGGCGGCGGTACATTCGATGTATCCGTTATCAATATCGGCGACGGCGTACAGGAAGTCCTTGCAACAGCTGGTAACAACCACCTCGGCGGTGACGACTTCGACCAGAGAATCATTGATTTCCTGAGAGAAGAGTTCAAGAAGTCCGATGGAATCGACCTCGCAAACGATAAGTTCGCAATGCAGAGATTAAAGGATGAGGCGGAAAAGGCAAAGATCGCTCTTTCCAACTCCACATCCGTAAACATCTCCATCCCCTATATCACCGCAGACGCAACAGGTCCTAAGCACCTGAACGTTACACTTTCCAGAGCTAAGTTCAACGACCTGACCGCAGACCTCGTTGAAGCTACAATGGGCCCGCTGAAGCAGGCTATCAGCGATTCCGGCCTTGCAAAGAACGAGATCCACAAGATCCTTCTGGTCGGCGGTTCCACCCGTATCCCCGCTGTACAGGAAGCAGTAAAGAACTTCCTTGGCGCAGAGCCTTTCAAGGGTATCAACCCCGATGAGTGCGTATCCATCGGTGCGGCAATTCAGGGCGGCGTCCTCAATAAGGAAGTAAGCGGCATCGTTCTGCTGGATGTAACTCCTCTGTCCCTTGGTATCGAAACCGCAGGCGGCGTTTGCACCAGAATGATCGACAGAAACACCACCATTCCTACAAAGAAGAGCCAGGTATTCTCCACCTACGCAGACAACCAGCCCAGCGTTGACATCAACGTACTTCAGGGCGAGCGTGAGTTTGCAAAGGACAACAAGTCCATCGGTAACTTCCGTCTGGATGGTATCGCTCCCGCACCCCGTGGAATCCCGCAGATCGAGGTAACTTTCGATATCGATGCAAACGGTATCGTAAACGTATCTGCAAAGGACCTCGGCACGGGCAAGGAGCAGCATATTTCCATCACCGCTTCCACCAACATGAGCAAGGACGATATCGACAAGGCTGTCAAGGAAGCAGAAGCATTTGCGGCTGAGGATAAGAAGCGCAAGGAAGATGTTGACGCCCGCAACGAGGCTGACTCGATGGTATACCAGATCAAGAAGTCCATGACCGACTTCGGCGATAAGGTATCCGCTGACGACAAGGCAAAGGTAGAGCCCAAGATCACAGCACTTGAGGAAGCGCTCAAGGGCACAGATATCGAAGCTATCAAGAAGGCTAAGGAAGAGCTTCAGACAGCATTCTATGAGGTAGCCGGCAAGATCTATCAGGCAAACGGCGGCAACCCCGAGGATATGGCTGCTGCGGCACAGGCCGCACAGGACAACGGCAATAATGGCGGCAATGATGACGGCGCGGTAGACGTAGAGTATACCGAGAAGTAATTCCGGGCGGCACTTGAGATCGGACTGCTGCGCTTGAAGTGTCGGTAAATATAGGCAGCGCCTTGGGGCATATTGCCGCAGGGCGCTGCTTTATACCGAGCATGAATTCCGTTCAAGGCGGTGAAATTTTTCCCGTAAAGGATTGATGATATATGGAAAAAAGAGATTATTATGAGGTGCTGGGGCTTCAGAAGGGCGCAACAGACGACGAAATAAAGAAAGCCTATCGTAAGTTGGCGAAGAAATATCACCCCGACCTTAACCCGGACGACCCCGAGGCAGAGGCAAAATTCAAGGAAGTCAACGAGGCAAACCAGGTGCTTTCCGACCCCGAAAAGCGCGCGAAGTATGATCAGTTTGGTCATGCGGGCGTTGACCCGAGCTATGGCGCGGGTGCTGGCGCGGGCGGCTTCGGCGGATTCAGCGGCGGCTTCGACGGCGTTGACCTCAGCGACATTTTCGGTGATATTTTCGGGGGAATGAGCGGCGGCTTCGGCGGCTCGCGCTCCTCGGGCGGAAGCGCGAATGCGCCCCGCCGCGGCACGGATATCGCCGTTCAGCTTGACATCAGCTTCATGGAAGCCTGCAAGGGCGTTTCGCATGACATAACCGTAAACAGGGTAGAGGACTGCCCGGACTGCAAGGGCACGGGCGCAAAGGCGGGCACTACCGCCAAGACCTGCCCGGACTGCAAGGGTACGGGTCGTATCAACGTTCAGCAGCGCACCATGTTCGGCTCTATGATGAGCCAGCGTCCCTGCACAAAGTGCGGCGGCAAGGGCAAGATCATCGAAAATCCCTGCCCGAAGTGCAGCGGATCCGGCAAGGTGAATATGCGCAAGACTGTCAGCGTTAAGGTACCCGCAGGTATTGACAACGGTATGACGCTCAATGTGCGCGGACAGGGCAACGCCGGCAGCAACGGCGGTCCCCGCGGCGACCTCAAGGTTCGCATTACCGTCCGCAAGGATCAGATGTTCGAACGTGAGGATTACAATATCTGGATTGATTTCCCGATAACATATACACAGGCGGCTCTCGGTGCGGAGATCGAGGTGCCCACCATCGACGGCAAGGTAAGTTACAATGTTCCCGCAGGAACGCAGCCCGGCACGGTATTCCGTCTGCGCGGAAAGGGCGTTCAGAAGCTCCAGCGCAACGAGGGCGACCGCGGCGATCAGATGGTGCGTATCAACGTTGAAGTTCCGAAGAACCTTAACAAAAAGCAGAAGGACGCGCTTCAGGCGTTCGAGGATACCCTCGAGCCGAAAAATTATGAAAAGCGCAGCTCGTTCTTCTCGAAGTTCAAGGATATGTTCGGCAAATAAACAGCTTTATCCCGCAGATTTGTTCTGCGGGATTTTTGTTTCAAAAATGAATTGCAAGATTAAATTGTGCAACTTGCAATAATTGAGCGTGATTGACCGAAAAATCATGGTGTACAAGTGCATTTCGAAATAGAAAAACGCTTGAATTGCATAAACTTGTCTTTGCTTTGTGCAAGGTGCGAAAAAATCTGTACGAAAAATTAAGGCAATTTGTGCAAATATGCAGTAGACAAAACAAGCTTTTTCGGCTATAATAATAACTGTGATAAGCGAAACAACGGCGTTTCGAGAGCAGGTTTCCTGCGCTCTGAATGCCGTTTTTGTGCTTATATGGCAACTAAACAAAACGATCAAATCACTCTCAAGGAGGAAAAGGGACATGGCAGAACAATTTAACGTGGTTGAACAGTTCGGTATCGACGTATTCAACGAAGAAACAATGAAGCAGCGTCTTCCCAAGAACGTATTCAAGGCACTGAAAAAGACTATCGCAGAGGGCAAGGAACTTGACAGCAGCATTGCCGATGTAGTAGCAAGTGCCATGAAGGACTGGGCTATCGAAAAGGGCGCAACACATTATACCCACTGGTTCCAGCCTATGACAGGCATCACCGCTGAAAAGCACGACAGCTTCATCTCCCCCATGGGCGACGGCACCGTTATTATGGAGTTCTCGGGCAAGGAGCTCATCAAGGGCGAACCTGATGCATCAAGCTTCCCCTCCGGCGGTATCCGCGCTACATTCGAGGCAAGAGGCTATACCGCATGGGATCCTACCTCCTACGCTTTCGTAAAGGGCGGTTCCTTATATATCCCCACCGCATTCTATTCCTACTCGGGCGAAGCGCTCGACAAGAAAACTCCTCTGCTGCGTTCCATGGACGTTGTTTCCGACGCGGCTCTGAGAATACTCAAGCTGTTCGGCAACACGACTGTAAAGAGAGTTGTTGCGACGGTAGGCGCAGAGCAGGAATACTTCCTTGTTAATAAGGCAACATACGATCAGAGAAAGGATCTGATCTTCACAGGCAGAACGCTGTTCGGCGCTCCCGCTCCCAAGGGTCAGGAACTCGACGACCACTACTTCGGCTCCATCAAGGATCGTGTAGCAAGCTACATGAAGGATCTTGACGAGCATATGTGGAAGCTCGGCATCACATCCAAGACAAAGCACAACGAAGTCGCTCCCGCTCAGCACGAGAACGCTCCCATATTCGCTCCCGCAAATCTTGCGACCGACCAGAACCAGCTTACAATGGAGCTGATGAAGAAGATCGCACTGGAGCACGATCTTGTATGCCTGCTTCATGAAAAGCCTTTCGCAGGTATCAACGGTTCCGGTAAGCACGACAACTGGTCGCTGTCCACCGACGACGGTCAGAACCTGCTGGATCCCGGCAAGAGCCCGATGGAGAACGCACAGTTCCTGACATTCCTCGTTGCTATCATCAAGGCTGTTGATGAATACTCCGACCTGCTGCGTCTTTCCGTAGCATCCGCAGGAAACGACCACAGACTCGGCGCCAACGAGGCACCTCCCGCTATCATCTCCATCTTCCTCGGAGAAGAACTCGAGAATGTTATCGAGGCTCTTGAGGAGGGCAAGGAATACACCTCCGGCAGAGAAATGTTCAACGTTGGCGTTTCCTCCCTGCCTAACTTCCCGAAAGATACAACAGATAGAAACAGAACTTCTCCGTTTGCATTCACAGGCAACAAGTTCGAGTTCAGAAGCGCAGGTTCCAGCCTGAATATCGCAGGTCCCAACACGGTCCTCAACACGATCGTTGCAAATTCCCTGACAGAATTTGCTGACGAGCTGGAGAAGGCTGACGACTTCAACACCGCCCTGCACGATCTGTTGGTTAAGAACATCAAGGCTCATAAGAGAGTTATTTTCAACGGCAACGGCTACGGCGCGGAGTGGCTGGTAGAGGCTGAAAAGCGCGGTCTGCCGAACCTCAAGTCCACCGTTGACGCTATCCCCTGCCTGACAGCGGAGAAGAACGTAAAGCTCTTCACAAAGTTCGGCGTATACAGCGAGGTTGAGCTTCACTCCAGAGAAGAGATCCAGCTTGAAAACTACTCTAAGGTTATCAACATCGAGGCTCTTACTGCTGCCGACATGGCAAAGACAGAAATCCTGCCTGCAGTTATGAAGTTCGCCAAGGATGTTTGCGATATCGCCGCAAGCAAGAAGGCAGTAGGCGTTGACCCCGCGGTCGAAACAGAGATGGCTCAGAAGGTCAACACACTCACCATCGCCCTCAGCGACAAGGCAAAGGCGCTTTCCGACGCCGTAGTGAAGGCACAGGAGATCACAGACGAGTTTGAAAAGGCACGCTACTATCACGACGAGGTGTTTGCAGATATGCAGAGCCTGCGTGCTGTTGCCGATGAGCTTGAAACAATAGTAGGAGAGAGCTACTGGCCGTATCCTACATACGATGAGCTGCTGTTCAACGTTTAATGAACAGCTGGTGTCATCGCTGCGGAATCCCGCAGATGAAACATTGACTTAAAGCGATTCTCGCTTTAAGATATCCCGCTCCCTTTCCCTTTTGGGCTGCCGTGCAGGCAGCCCTTTTTTTTGCCCTTTTTTAAGAATATAAAAATTTTTTTGAAAAGTGCTTGACAAAATTAATTTGGTGTGATATAATAACTATGCTGTTCTAAAGACAGCAGGTTGCTTTATGCTTTAATGTGGTTTCACGCCTGCCGAGGAATGGGATATTACAGAGATAATCTGAAGTTCCTTTCTGTCTTTGCGCAGAGAGGATTTTTTAATATATCCACTCTTTTGAAACAGCAAAATTCTATAAAGGAGTGAATTGAATGCCCAGTCAGAGCATACTCGCACAGAAGCAGCAGTTCGTTGCTGACCTTGCTGAAAAGCTGAAGAATGCAGCAGGCGGTGTTCTCGTTGATTACAGTGGTATCTCCGTTGAGGAAGACACCAAGCTTCGTAAGGAGCTCCGCGAGAACGGCGTTGACTACTTCGTAGTTAAGAATACCCTGCTCAAGCGCGCGGCAGAGATCGCAGGTATCGAGGGACTTGAACCTGCACTTTCCGGTACAACCGCTATCGCTCTTTCCGCAGAGGATATCATCATCGCCCCCAAGCTTCTGTTCAAGAAGGCTGAAGCTTCCGACGGCAAGTTCGCCATCAAGCTCGGCTTCCTTGATGGTAAGGCAATCTCCAAGGAAGAGGTTGAGGCTTATGCTAAGCTTCCTTCCAAGGAAACACTGCTTTCCCAGCTCGTATTTATGCTTCAGTCCCCGATCCAGCGCCTTGCTATCGCAATCAGCGAGATCGAGAAGAAGCAGTCCGAAGGCGAAGCTACCGCTTAATTGTCACGGACAAAGCTTTGCGGCATAGCGCCGCGTAACATTCGCCTTACGGCGTAACAAATTTAATTAAAACATTTTTATGGAGGAAATTAAAATGGCTTCTGAGAAGATTTTAGCTATGATTGAAGAAGTTAAGGGTCTGTCCGTTCTCGAACTGAACGAACTCGTTAAGGCTCTTGAGGAAGAATTCGGCGTATCCGCTGCTGCTGTTGCTGCTGCTCCCGCTGCTGGTGCAGGCGCAGGTGCTGCTGCCGCTGAAGAAAAGACTGAGTTCGACGTTGTTCTCGCATCCTTTGGTGACGCTAAGATGGCTGTTATCAAGGCTGTTAAGGACATCTGCGGTCTTGGCCTGAAGGAAGCTAAGGAGCTCGTTGAAGGCGCTCCCAAGGCTATCAAGGAAGGCGTTTCCAAGGCAGAGGCTGAGGAGCTCAAGACCAAGCTGGAAGAAGCTGGCGCAAAGATCGAGCTGAAGTAATTCACTCTCTTTACAAACAATTATGGGACTGTCGTTCGGCAGTCCCATTTTTATTTTGTATAAACGTACCTCCATGCCGGCGCGCCGCAGACCGCGGCGTTTCTGTCATAAGTTTTTATCGCGGTTTCAAGGTTGATGAAATTCGGTTCGACCTGCTTTTTTATCATCCTGCATATGCTTTTCATCCGCGTCATCCCCTTTATTGTCTTTTTGTTTTGTTTTTGAGAACAGCTCCCTCAGCCCGAACGCCAGCAGGAACAGCGCAAACAGCTTCCGCAGCAGTCCGTTTGAAATTATCTGCGAACCGAACGTACCAATCACGGCGCCGATAACCCCGCCGATGGCGCAGCGTTTCACAAGGGCTTTGTTCACCAGCCCGTTTTTGAGGTGCATTATCAGCGCGATAAGCGCTATCGGCAGGAAAAACAGGACGTTCACGCCCTGCGCCGTACGCTGTTCTGTTCCGCTGAACATGGTCAGCCACACGACCAGTATAAACCCGCCGCCGAGTCCCATCGACGCGAGAATCCCCGTGAGAAATCCGACGATCGCCTCCGTCATGAGAAAAGCATCCTCACGGAGGCGGCGGTAATAATCGCCCCGAAAAGCCGCCGCAGCCACTGTGCCTTTATTTTTTTCAGAAACAGCGCCCCCGTCACGGCGCCTGCGGCTCCCCACGGAATAAACCGCCACGCAGTACCGAAGTCAAGCCCGTCCGAAAACCCGTAGAACACCGCCGTGACAAGGCTCAGCATAAATATCAGCGCAACCGAACTCGCGTGCGCTTCCTGCACGGAGCAGCCGTCCTTTTCAAATATCGGAACGGCGATAACGCCGCCGCCCGAGCCGAAAAATCCGTTGAGAAACCCGCACAGCGTTCCCTGGAAAAAGTTCTTCATAATACCACCTCGCGCTTATTTTGCGCAGGTGGCGGTGATTTATATGAAAAACAAAATGTAAATTACTGCCTTACTTCTGCGACAGCCCGAAAGCGGCGATGGCGGTGAGATTGTCCTCGCTGAAGAAATCCGTGTTCCCCTCGAGAAGCTTTGCGGCTTCCTTTTTGTTGGGGTCGTCGGAGCGCGCCATGTCGTCGTGCACCATTTTGAGAAGCTTTTTCTGAAGCCCTTTCAGCTTGTCGTAATTGATACCGCCGCGGAGATAGAACAGCGGAACGGTCAGTTTGTTCTTCGCAATAAGAATATCGTTGTTGGATTTTACGTCGGGGAACAGTCCCACCGCGCCGACGGCGGCAACGTTCCACCTTTTCGCCGCCTTTTTATAGCCCATTATCTGGTTCGCAAACACCCATCCGATAAAGATTATGTTTTCGCCCTTAGGAACGGATTTTTTCGCGCTTTTCAAATCATAGCAGGGGACGCGTAGCGTATCTGCGAGTGCCTTTGCATAGCGTTCCGCGTGGCCTGCGTTGCTTTCGTATATAACAGCTTTCATAGCATTTTACCCTCTTTCGAGGCGGTTTTCCGCCTGTTTTTATGATATCACAAAGGCGGGGGAATGTCAATCTCATTTATAGTATGTGTTATTATGCCAAAAAAACTTTATGTATTACTAGAAAAAATAGGCGTTATATCGTTGACAACATAAAAAGAGTATGATAAAATAAATATGTAGGCACTTTTGCCAAAAAAGATAAAAACGAAAGGGATAACAATTAAATGCAGTACACAGGTTCGGATATAATTGTTGAATGTCTGTTGGAACAGGGCGCGGATACCGTATTTGGCTACCCGGGCGGCGCTGTCCTCAATATATACGACAGTCTTTACAAATACAGCGACAAGATAAGACACGTCATCACCTCGCACGAGCAGGGCGCCTGCCACGCGGCGGACGGCTATGCGCGTTCAACCGGCAAAACCGGCGTTGTCATCGCTACAAGCGGTCCCGGCGCAACTAACCTTATCACAGGTATTGCCACCGCTCATATGGATTCCATCCCGCTGGTTGCCATCACAGGCAACGTAAGCTGCGGACTTCTGGGTCTGGACAGCTTCCAGGAGGTTGATATCACCGGCATAACCATGCCGATAACCAAGCATAATTTCATCGTCAAGGATGTAAGGGATCTCGCGGACACACTGCGCCTTGCGTTCAAGATCGCGGGCAGCGGAAGAAAGGGCCCCGTTCTTGTTGATATCCCCAAGGACATCACTGCGGCGATGTGCGAATACACCCCCATGCCCGCGGTAGTTCCCGAAACAGTTACGGATATCTGCGAAAAGGAACTCGACGCAGCGGCGGAGCTTATCGCGGCTGCCAAGAAGCCTTACATATACGCAGGCGGCGGTGTTATTTCCTCCGACGCTTCCGAGGAACTGAAAAAGCTTGCCGAACTGTGCGACGCTCCCGTATCCTGCTCGCTGATGGGTCAGGGCGCTTACGACCAGACCGACCGCCGTTATATCGGAATGCTGGGTATGCACGGTACTGTAAGGGCAGCAGCGGCGCTCAACTCCTGCGACCTGTTCATCGGTATCGGCACACGCTTCTCCGACCGCGTTATCGGCGACCCTAAAGTATTCGGAAAGAATGCGAAGATAATCCACATTGATATAGACCCCGCGGAGTTTAACAAGAATGTTGAAGTCAACGCGACGATAAGCGGCGACGTAAAGGCGGCGCTGGCAAAACTCTGCGCAAAGGTTGCACAGAAAGACAATGCCGACTGGATGAACGAGATACTCGGCGGGGATTACCCCGAGCCTGTTCAGAAGGGAACTGACGAGCTTCCTGTAACTCCCGAGGCTGTTATTGAAAAGCTTGACGAACTGACCGGCGGCGACGCGATAATCACCACCGAAGTTGGCCAGAATCAGATGTGGGCGGCGCAGTATTACCGCTTCAGAAAGCCCCGCACCTTTGTTTCCTCGGGCGGACTGGGCACAATGGGCTTTGGTCTTGGTGCTTCTATCGGCGCAAAGGTCGGCAATCCCGACAAGACCGTTGTGAACATTGCGGGCGACGGAAGCTTTGCGATGAACCTAAACGAGCTTATCACTGCTTCCGCACACAACATCCCTGTTATCGAGATGGTTATAAACAATAATGTTCTCGGCATGGTGCGCCAGTGGCAGCGCCTGTTCTATAACAAGCACTTCTCGCAGACCACCCTTGACGACAGACATATTGACTATGTCAAGCTTGGTGAGAGCTTCGGCATAAAGACGCTGGTTATCGAGAAGAACGAGGAGATCGAGCCTGTCCTCATGGAAGCGCTCGAGATATCAAAGTCCGCGCCTGTTATGATAGAGGTGAGGATAGACCGTGATATCAACGTTCTGCCCATGATACCCGCAGGCAAGCCTGTTGTTAACCCCATTACTTATATAGATCTGGAGGCGTGATCCATGCAGGAATATGTATTATCAGTAAAAGTTGCGAATAATAATGGTGTTCTGCTGCGTGTTTCAAGCCTTTTCAGCAGACGCTGCTTCAATATAAAGAGCCTTAACGCTGCAGAAACCGAGGTGCCCGAGGTTTCCCGACTGACCATCGTAGTCGCGGGCGATATCAAGGTGCTGGAGCAGATAAAGAATCAGCTCATGAAGCTGTATGACGTTATCGACGTGTCCATCCTTGAGGACGCTGTATGCCGCGAGCACGTTCTTGTCCGCGCGGGCAGAAGCGACACCGACCGTCAGAAGATCATCGAGATAGCAAACCTTTTCAGAGCGAAGCTTGTTGATATCGCGGCGGACAGCGTTATGCTGGAGCTTACCGGCGAGCCCGCAAAGCTTGACAGCTTTATCGGCCTGCTGAAGCCCTATGGGATCATCAAGATGGTAAGAAGCGGTATTTCCGCCCTCGAGAGAGATTAATTTAATAAAAAGGATAGAAGATATGAGAACGTCCAGCTTTATGTTTTCCTTGTTCATATCGGCATTATTCCTTTCGGGGTGCAGTATCCCGATTTCAGAGAGCGGCTCGTTGACGGTAAACCCATGGTTACAGTCCGTGGGGCATTTATAAATGGCTTCGACGGCAACAGCTATGAAGAAGCTTTCGTTGTTGTGAATACTGTCCTCGACTGCGACAGGACGCTGGATTATATTATATTTGTAATTTATGATCGGTGTGATTTTCTACATCGGTTAAGCCGTCGGAAGCAGTTGCTATTGTGCAGAATGCACAATAATTGATAAAGATTTAACAGAAATATTTCTGTGGTATACCGACGAAAGGCGGGAAGCAAGTTGAACATACTTCATCTGAAATACGCTGTTGAAGTGGCAAAGACCCATTCCATCAGCAAAGCTGCCGAGAACCTGTATATGGGGCAGCCTAACCTCTCGCGCGCAATAAAAGAGCTGGAAGAATCGCTCGGTATAACGATTTTCAAGAGGACCACAAAGGGCATTACCACCACCCCCGACGGGGACGAATTTCTCCAGCGCGCACGCAGGATAGTGTCGCAGGTGGAGGAGGTGGAGGAGCTCTATCACAACGGCAGGGCGAAAAAACAGCAGTTTTCTGTCTGTGTGCCCCGCGCAAGTTACTTTGCAGAGGCAATGGCGGAATTTTCCAAGCACATCGCACTGGATACCCCCGCCGAAATATTCTATAAAGAAACCAACTCCATGCGAACCATCAATAACGTTGTCAAGGAGGATTTCAACCTCGGCATCGTTAGATACCAGTCGAGTTTTGAGAAGTATTTCAGAGAGATGTTCTCTGAAAAGAAGCTGGTTTACGAAACGGTTTCGGAGTTCACATACAGCCTGCTGGTGAGCAGAAGCAGCCCCCTCGCGGCGAAGGACGATTTTTCGCTTGACGAGCTGGGCAGCTATATCGAGATAACCCATGCTGATCCGTATGTTCCGACGCTCCCGCTGATAGATGTGAAAAAGGCGGAGCTTTCTGAGTATGTGGACAAGCACATATATGTTTTTGAGCGCGCGTCGCAATTCGTTCTGCTGGGGAAGGTCCCGAACACATTCATGTGGGTGTCGCCGATACCACAGCATTTCCTTGATGATTACGACCTTGTCGCAAAGCGCTGCTCCAAGAACAACAAGGTTTATAAGGATGTGCTGATTTATCGCAAGGATTATCATCTTACCGATCTGGACAAGCAGTTCATCACCGATGTATGCAACGCAAAGCATGTGTGCTTTAAATAAAACTGGTATGCTTTAAAATGATATGAGGTATGTAATTAATACATTTTACAAGAAGCATATATTGTGTTAAAATATTAACAAGAGCGGAAAAGCTTCGACAAATCATGCCTTTTTCCGCAGTATCCCCAAGGTTATAAAGGAACAATAAAGAAAGTTCCCGAATATAAATTTTAAGGAGAAGATGACTATGGCATTTCACGAAATCGTTGACAGCGTAGAGACCTTTGAAGCGGCTCTCAAGAAAGTCAGAGAAGCACAGGAGATTTTTTCCACCTACACACAGGAGCAGGTAGACAAGATATTCTTCGCAGCAGCTTCCGCAGCAAACAAGGAAAGAATCCCGCTTGCCAAGATGGCTGTTGAGGAAACAGGCTACGGCATAGTAGAGGATAAGGTTATCAAGAACAACTATGCTGCTGAGCACATCTACAATGCGTACAAGCACACAAAGACCTGCGGCGTTATCGAGCGCGATGAAGCTTATGGTATCGAAAAGATCGCAGAGCCTATCGGCGTAGTCGGCGCAGTTATTCCTACAACTAACCCTACTTCCACTGCTATCTTTAAGACCCTCATCTCTCTCAAGACCAGAAACGGTATCATCATCAGCCCCCACCCCCGTGCAAAGAAGTGCACCGTTGAGGCTGCAAAGATCGTTTACGAGGCTGCTGTTAAGGCAGGCGCTCCCGATGGTATCATTTCCTGGGTTGACGTTCCCTCCCTCGACCTTACCAACCTCCTGATGAAGGAAGTTGACATAATCCTCGCAACAGGCGGCCCCGGCATGGTTAAGGCTGCTTACTCCTCCGGCACACCCGCTATCGGCGTTGGTGCCGGTAACGCTTCCGCTATCATCGATTCTTCCGCTGATATCGTAAATGCAGTTAACTCCATCATCCACTCCAAGACCTTTGATAACGGTATGATCTGCGCTACAGAGCAGACCCTTATCGTTGACAAGAACATCTACAACGATGTTAAGAAGGAATTCGAGAAGAGAGGATGCATGTTCCTCGACAAGAAGCAGGCTGACATGATCAGAAAGGTTATGCTCATCAACGGCGCTCTTAACGCTAAGATCGTTGGTCAGCGTCCTTATCAGATCGCAAAGATGGCAGGCTTCGAGATACCCGAGTCCGTTAAGGTTATCATCGGCGAGGCTACTTCCCTCGAGCCCGAGGAAGCTTTCGGCCACGAGAAGCTCACCACGATCCTCGGTATGTACAAGTCCGAGAACTTCGACAACGCACTGGATATGGCTGACACACTGCTGAAGAACAACGGCGGTCTTGGTCATACATCCGTTCTGTGGATCAACAACAATACCCAGAGAGAAAAGCTCGACAAGTGGGCAGAGAGAATGAAGGCTTGCCGTCTTATCGTCAACACTCCTTCTTCCCTCGGCGGTATCGGCGACCTCTACAACTTCAAGTTCGCTCCTTCCCTCACACTGGGCTGCGGTTCTTGGGGTGGCAACTCCGTTTCTGAGAACATCGGAGTTAAGCACCTGCTGAATATCAAGACCGTTGCTGAGAGGAGAGAGAATATGCTGTGGTTCCGCGCACCTGAGAAGGTTTATATCAAGAAGGGCTGCCTCCCTGTTGCTCT
>CAKSPC010000014.1 GCA_934481445.1 uncultured Oscillospiraceae bacterium | reverse complement strand
ACAGGGGACCAGCCGGGGTTCCAGATGGTGTCGCCGTCCTTGATGTAGAAGTATCTGCCGCCCATGTCGATGGGGACGTTGTTATAGCGATAACGTGTGATACGGCGCAGACGAGCGTCCTTATAGAAGCTGTAGCCGCCTGCGGTATTGGATATCAGAGAAAAGAATCCCTGTGTTCCGAGGTAGTTTATCCACGGATACGGGGTGCGCGGAGAGGTTATCACATACTCGCGGTTTTTGTCATCAAAATGACCGAATTTCATTAAAGACCGTCCTTCCTTGAAAAGAGCGATGCTCTTGTCAATCGTGTTATTACGGCATAGATATGCCCTTATTATCCATTATACACGATAGATTTTTTTTTTACAAGTGCTGAAAACGGTTACAGCAAAAAAATGCAATAGTTTTTTACCTTAAAAACGAAATTCCCGCACATAATATAGTAATAATGACGAATTTCATATATTTGTGTTGCAGTCGAGCACCCTGATATGCTATAATATACACTATGCTATAATGAATAATTATGACCAAAACAAGGAGAGCATAAATGTTTGAACTCAAAAGAACCGAGGGCAATGCCCGCCGCGGCACCTTCCACACTCCCCACGGAGATATAGAAACGCCGTTTTTCATGAACGTCGGCACCGCCGCAGCCATCAAGGGCGGAATTTCCAGCGTGGATCTCAAGGGCCTAAAGACCCGCGTGGAGCTTTGCAACACATATCACCTGCACCTCCGCCCCGGCGACGACATCATCTACAAAATGGGCGGCCTGCACAAATTTATGAACTGGGACAAGCCCATTCTCACCGACAGCGGCGGGTTTCAGGTATTTTCTCTGTCCAAGCTGCGTAAGATAAAGGAAGAGGGCGTGTATTTCGCCTCTCACCTCGACGGAAGCCGCCTTTTCATCGGCCCTGAGGAGAGTATGCAGATACAGTCGCACCTTGCTTCCACCATCGCGATGGCGTTTGACGAGTGCATAGAAAACCCCGCTCCCCGCGATTATGTTCAGCGCTCCGTTGAGCGCACCACCCGCTGGCTTGCCCGCTGCAAGGCGGAGATGGCAAGGCTCAACTCCCTGCCCGAAACCATAAACAGGCAGCAGCTTCTTTTCGGAATAAATCAGGGCGGCACCTACGATGATATCCGCATCGAGCACATGAAAACCATCGGCGAGATGGATCTCGACGGCTACGCCATCGGCGGTCTTGCGGTGGGCGAACCAACCGATGTGATGTACCACATTCTCGACGAAGTCCTCCCTTATGCCCCCGTGAACAAGCCGCGCTATCTTATGGGCGTCGGCACACCCTCAAACATAATCGAGGGCGTTTACCGCGGAATAGATATGTTCGACTGCGTTATGCCCAGCAGAAACGCCCGCCACGGCACCATCTTCACATGGGGCGGGATCATGCACGCTCCCAACGACAAATACAAGCTTGACGACAGACCCCTCGACCCGCAGTGCGACTGCCCAACCTGCCGCAACTTCTCCCGCGCGTACATCCGCCATCTTTTCAAGGCGAAGGAACAGCTTGCGGGACGGCTCGCGGTGCAGCATAACCTCTACTTCTACAACACGCTGATGGACAGGATCTGCGAGGAGCTTGACGCGGGAACATTTACGGAATTCCGCAGCAAATACTCCCCCCTGCTTGCGGGCAAGCTGGACGACTGACAACAAAAAGGACGTGAAAATCTCCACAGAAACAAGGAGGTAATCATGTCCTTTATTGAATTATTACTGGTCGCCGTCGGGCTTTCGATGGACGCTTTCGCGGTGGCGCTTTCCGACGGGCTTACGCTGAAACGGCGGCGCCGCGCGGTAGTGATAGCGTTCATGTTCGGATTTTTTCAGGCGGCAATGCCGGTCATCGGTTATTTTCTGGGCTCGGGTTTTTCACGGCTCATCGCCGCATACGACCACTTTGCCGCGCTGGCGGTGCTTGGTTTTATCGGCGGGAAAATGATAGTCGAGAGCATTTCCGAGCTAAGACACCCGCAGAAGCCGCCCCACGCAAGGGAGCTGACCTTTCCCCTGCTGCTGGCGCAGGCGGCGGCGACCAGTATCGACGCGCTTATCGTGGGCGTTACCCTTTCCGCCATGGGGCAGGATATTTTCTTCTCGGCGGCGGTGATAGGCGTAACTACGTTTGCGATAAGTCTTGCGGGGGCACTGGGCGGGAAAAAATTCGGCACCATGCTCGGCACTAAGGCGGAGCTTATCGGCGGGATAGTTCTCGCCGCAATAGGGATAAAGACCTGCATAGAGCACATTTTCTTCGGCTGCGGCTGACGGAGGAACAGAATGATAAGATACGCCATTTTTGATATAGACGGGACGCTTCTTGATTCGTCGCCGATGTGGGAGCACCTGGGCTCGCGGTACATAAACAGTATAGGCTTCCGCCCAACGGACGGGCTTGACGAGGCGCTCCGACCACTTTCGCTGGAGCAGGCGGCGGCGTACATGAAGAACGAATACTCTATCCCCTGTTCCCCGGAGGAGATAGTGCGGCAGGTGACGCGGCTGACAGAAAGCTTTTACATCAACGAGGTGCTCCCGAAAGAGGGCGCGGCGGAGCTGCTTTCCGCGCTTGATATGCACGGTGTGCGCATGGCGCTGGCGACGGCGGGGGACAAGCGCCTCGCGGCGGCGGCTCTTGAGCGGCTGGGGATGTACGGGCATTTCTCCGCAGCGGTTTCCTGCGCGGAGTACGGCGCGAAATCCTCCCCCGAGATATACCTTGCGGCGGCGGAGATGATGTTTGCCGCCCCAGAGGAAACCATTGTTTTCGAGGACAGCCTGCACGCACTGCGCACCGCAAAAAGGGCGGGGTTCGTCACCGCCGCCGTGCGGGATATCAGCGAGACGAAGCAGGATGCGCTGAAAAACGAGGCGGATTTTTATCGGGAGGGCCTGCGGGATTATGCGGAGGATATTGCGGAGATATTGAAATAGGAAATGCGCCGTGGGGTTCTGCGGCGCATTACATTTAGTCTTTGTGGCGCCAATACACGCGGTCGAGGGGGCGACCCCCTCGCAGGTCGAGGGCAGCGCCCTCGTCGCCACCGCAGTGGCGAAATACTCCACGCATAGAAAATCTTTCGCAGCGCAGCTAAAAAGCAGGTGCGTTTATCCGACTTCCAAAGCGCTAAAGGGGTGTGGGGGAAAACAAGAGTTTTCCCCCACAGTCTGTTGCAACTACCTTCCGTTTGAATTTTTAAACAGTCCCATGCGCCGCAGCTTTTCAACGGTGTAATTTTTTAAACAAACAAATACAGCCTATCCCCCGCCTTCCGCGCACAAAAAATACCCCAATAATGGGGTATCGCATATTATTCCCTTTTGATCAGAACTGCTTGATTCCCTTTGCCGCCGCGCGGATCTCCATAACGCCCGTTTCGGGATAAAAGAACACCGTTCTTCCGTAGTCAAGACCCGTATCCTCCGCAATTATCGGGATACGCAGCTCGCGAAGCGCCGCCTTTACCGCTGCGACATTACGCTCGCCGATGTTGAATTTGTCGCTCGCCGTGGCGAACATTACCGCGCCGCCTGCTATCTTCGCCTTTAACCTTGACTTAAGCGCGCCCATACGCTCCATCTCGCGAACCAGCATAGGCACAGCCGTGTCCGCAAATCGCATCGGAGTCGCCGCGCCGTTCATAGAAGCCGTGCTGTCGGGCAGCATGATATGCGAAAGCCCGCCGACGCCCGTTATGCTGTCCAGCAGGCATATTCCCACGCAGGAGCCCAGCGCGTATGTAACCAGCACGTCCGGCGCCCTGCATACTTTAAGATCGGATATTCCGATAGTTATATTACTCATCACATAACACCGAGCTTTTCCATTAATGTATTCAGCGACTCCATTTCGGGAATAAGGATTATATTCGACTTGATGTCAACCCCGTCGATAAGAAAACCGTCGTTGATGAACAGCACCTTGTCGCCCACCTGCGAAAACTCGATTATCGGAACGCTCATTATCGCGCCGAGCATATCCACCTTCATTGAGGGAACACTCATGTCGATGGTAAGACCCGTTAAAGTGGAAAGCGCCTGCAAATACGACCCCGCCATGATGTTGCCCATTTCGGATATGGCGGAAAGCTCCGTTTCGTCGAGAGCCACCACGGTGACATCCTGCTTGTCCATAAATGTGTTCAGCACCACACGGGCAAAACTATCCTCCAGCAGGAACATTATCATGCCCTTGATATCCCCCGAAAGCCTTACAAGGATACCCGTGATTATCTTTTCGGGGCCGCCCATTTCGTCGATGACCTGCTGATAATCCAGCACCCTTACATCGGGCACGCGCATATCAATGCCCTTTCCGAGCATCGTGGACAGTGCCGACGCAGCGCTGCCGGAGCCTATATTTCCTATTTCCTTGAGGCAGTCTATCGCCACAGGTGAAAGGTCGTTATAATCTTTAAGCATTCTATATCACCAATTATCTGAGATTGTTTGCAATTCGGGTGAATTCATCCGAAGTTGTAACAACACGGGAGCTTATCTGATACGCACGCTGGGTTTCGATGAGTTTTACCATCTGTGTTGCAAGGTCTACGTTGGATGTCACCAGCGCGCCCTGAAGCTTATCCATGCCCCTGTCCGCGGTCGCAGCGCCGCTGCGGTCGGTGGAAACATAGCGGTTCGTGCCCTTTGCCTCCAGCCCGTAGGGATTGTCAAAGGTGAACACGCCGACCATGTTCTTTAACTCCGTATAATCGGGGAGGTTGGTTTCCTCGTCAAACGGAATGACTATCCTGTTCATGTCGTAATCCATGACATACTCGCCGGAGCCGCTGACGAGATACCACTCGCCGGTTTCCGCCTGCGTCATGTTGAAAGAGCCGTCGCGGGTGTAGTTTATCTCGCCGTAGCGATCCTGCACGGCGAAAAAGCCCTCTCCCGCGGGGGCAAAATCAGTCATCATATCCGAGAAATAGAAGCTGCTCTCCTCAAACATGAGGTCGGTTTTCTGCACATATGCGCCGTGGCCTGTCTGCCAGTCGGGCTCCGTCGCGCGCTGAACGGAATACAGCGTATCCGCAAAGTCGGGGCGGAGGGTCTGATAGCCGTAGGTATTTATGTTCGCGATGTTGTTGCCGTAGACGTTGAGCGCCTGCGCCTGCGCGATCATGGCGGTTTTGCCGGTGTGGAATGATATGTTCATTTTATGCCCCTTTCATCAGGAAAGCTTGCAAATGGAGTTGGCTTTCTGATTCATGCTGTCGCAGAGCTTCAGAATAGCGCTGGAAGCCTCGTAAATTCTGTTGGAATTCATCATCATCGTCATCTCATAGTTGAGGTCGATGTTGGAGCGCTCCACCGCGCCCTGTATTATGTCAAACTGAACCCCGTCCGGGACTGCGCCCGCGTCAACGGAGGTGAACATATTCGCGCCGAACTTATTTACGTTTCCCGTAGGGTCAAGGTAGGACAGCAGCAGGCGGTCCACCACCTGTCCATCCTGATAGATGTACCCGTCCGCGTCAATGACGAAATCCTTGTTGCCGAGATAAATTTCGCCGTTTTCGCCCAGCACCCTGCCGGAGGTGGACAGCGTGAGGTATCCCTCGCCGTCAAGCTCCCACTGGCCGTTGCGGGTGAGCATCTGCTCGCCGTTGTAGCCCGCGATGTTGAAATAAACATCGCCGTTTATCGCAACATCGAACGGGGACTCGGTGTATTCGAGCGAGCCCTGCCCGAGATCTGTGTAGGATGTATCAACATATGTATGCGCGAATGTTCCCGAAGTTTCTTCGCGGTGCTTTACAAGTATCATCTGCTCGTCAAAAGTCTTGGTGAGGATGGTGTCGCGCTTGTAGCCCGCGGTGCTCATATTGGTGAGGTTGTTTCCGATGGCGTCCAGCTTGCGCTGGTTCATTATCATGCCGTTGGCGGCGTAGTAATAGCCTCTGTTCATGGGGTTCCTCCCTTGATATACGGCTCCAGCTTTGCCTTCAGGGCAAGCGCTGCCTTTGTATGTATCTGGCACACGCGGCTCTCTGAAATGCCGAGGGCTTTCGCGATGTCCGAATATTTCATATTCTTATAATAATAGAGCGTCACGACCTGCCGCTCCTTTTCTTTCAGCTCATCCACAGCCTGCGCCACCATGCTTCTCAGCTCGTTGCGCATAAGCCGCGAATCCGTCTGCGACGGGAGGGCGGGCTCCTCGAAATTATCCTCGTACAGCAGCTCCTCGAAGGAAAGCGTTACGGTGCAGGATGCCTCCGCCATGCATTTCAGCAGCTTATCCTCATCCATGCCCATCTGCCCGGCAAGTTCCGCCGTAGTCGGCGCCCTATTATTTAAATTATACAACATACTGTTTGCTTTGTCAAGCGAGCGCGCGAATTTTCTGACCTGCCGCGGGACCCAGTCCTGCTTTCGGATAAAGTCGATTATCGCGCCGCGTATCCTCAGCGAAGCATAGGTTTCAAACTTTGCGCCTTTAAGCGGGTCGTAGGTTTCTATCGCGTCCATGAGCGCGATAAC
This sequence comes from uncultured Oscillospiraceae bacterium, assembly GCA_934481445.1. Lineage (GTDB taxonomy): Bacteria > Bacillota > Clostridia > Oscillospirales > Ruminococcaceae > CAG-115. Next base: position 46,899 of record CAKSPC010000014.1, on the reverse strand, counting down.
GCCCTCGTTTACAACGTCGTCCGCGTCGCCGTACTTGATGTACATATTCCGCAGCGACATCGCGCAGCTTCGCACCAGACCCATATTCCGCAGGACGATTTCATTACGGAGCGCAATATCGCCGCTCTGCTGATACTCCGCAATGCGTTCAGCGGTGTTGTACTCCATATTTCGCCTGCCCCCTTTTGTAATATTTCGACGTGATATTACATTTTGTAATTAGGTCATACCGCCTGCACGCCCGTTTTAGCCTTGGAATTGAGCGTGATGTTGCCTATCGCCTGTATCTGCGCGGAAGCGTCTATCTCACTGTAAGACAGCACGGTTATATTCGGTATGAACTGATCGGTGAGTTTTTTGAAGTATATTCTGACCACGGGTGACGTTAGAATTATTACAGTCGGTATAACATCCTTAATTTTATCTATTTCGTTATTTGTCGCAGCGACGATGTTCTGAATTACATCCGGAGCCATTGCAAGGTAGCTGCCCTGATCATTCTTCTTTACGGAGCTTACGATCATATCCTCTATCTGCGTATCCAGCGTGATAACGCGCAGCGAATTTGCCTCGGCAAAGCGGTGCGTGATGGTGCGCTTCAGCGACTGGCGGACGTATTCCGTTGCGATGTCGATATCCTTCAGCACGTTGGAATGGTCGCCCAGCGTTTCGAGGATTGTTTCGAGGTCGCGTATCGGTATGCCCTCTTTAAGCAGGTTCGACAATACTTTCTGTAGATATCCCACAGAAATAACTTTCGGTATAAGGTCGTCAACCACGATGGGGTTGGTTTTCTTGACGTTCTCGACCATGGTGTTGACATCCTGACGCGAGAGAAGCTCATGTGCGTAACGCTTCATTATCTCCGACCAGTGGGTTATCATAACGGAAACGGGGTCAATAAGGGTGTATCCTGCAACGTCCGCCATGATCTTCTTGTCCTCGCTTATCCACTTCGCGGGCAGACCGAATGCAGGCTCGACGGTGTCGATGCCGTCCACCTGCGCGGTGACGTCGCCGCTGTCCAGCGCGAGGTAATGGTCGACGAGTATCTCGCCGCGGGCGACTTCCTCGCCCTTTATCTTGATTATGTACTGGTTCGGATTTATCTCGGGGTTATCCGTCATTCGCACGGATGGGATTACCATACCCATATCCATCGCGAATTGTTTTCGGAAGATGACCACGCGTTCGATGAAGTTGCCGCCGCTCTTTTCGTCAACGAGCCTCAGCAGACTGTAGCCAAACTCCATCTCAATGGGCTCGACATTGAGCAGCTTGAATACGTTGTCGATGTCGCGGTAGTAGTCGTTGTCGGACTTGGCGCGCTCGGCTTCCTTCTGCTCTGCCTTCTGCCGCTGTGCAAGCTCCAGCGCCGCCATTTTCTTCTTATTTCTGTCGAGCAGCACTGCGCCGACAATAAGCAGGATTCCCAGCGCCAGAAGCACCAGCGTAGGAAATCCCGGGATCACCATCATGACCAGCACGACGATACCCGCAATCAGCAGCACGAAAGGCTGCGCGGTGAACTGGCTCTTGATATCGTTCATCAGGCTGTCCTCGCTTGCCGCGCGGGTAACTATCATACCTGTTGCAACGGAGATGAGCAGCGCGGGTATCTGCGAGCACAGACCGTCGCCGACCGTTGCGAGGGAGTATGTGTTGAGGATGGTGTTGAAATCACCGCCGCCGCGCACCATACCGATGATAACACCGCCGATAAGGTTTACCAGGGTGGTTATGATGGACATGATGGCGTCGCCCTTTACAAACTTCGTGGCACCGTCCATGGAGCCGTAGAAGTCCGCTTCGCGCTGAATGTTGTTTCGGCGCTTTTTCGCCTGTTCTTCGTTGATAAGTCCCGAGTTGAGGTCGGCGTCTATCGCCATCTGCTTACCGGGCATAGCGTCCAGCGTAAATCGTGCAGCGACCTCGGATACACGCTCCGAGCCCTTGGTGATTACGATGAAGTTTACCAATACGATGATTATGAATATCAGGAAGCCGACGATGGCGTCGCCGCCCATTACGAAGTTGCCGAATGCTTTGATTACCTCGCCGGCGTAGCCGCGGGTGAGTATTCCTCTTGTCGTGGAGATGTTCAGCGACAGTCGCAGCACCGTAGTTAGCAGCAGCACCGTCGGGAATACCGAGAATTCCAGCGCTTCCTTTATGAACATCGTCATAACGAGGATTATAAGGCTCAATGCTATGTTGAGCATTATCATGAAATCGAGGAGCCATGACGGGAGCGGGATGATTATGGCGAGAATTATAAAAATAACGAACAATACCATTGAGTTGCTGAGCAGCTTCTTTATCATCTTCTCACTCCCCTTTCTTTATTTTTTCTGTCACGCATGAAGCGTTTTGTTCTTTTCCCTGTAGACCACCGTGAGCACCTCTGCGACTGCGTCGTAAAGCTCCACGGGTATTTCCCGCCCGAGGTCGACCTGCGCATACAGTGCGCGGGCCAGCGGCGGATTTTCCATTGTATATACGTCGTTTTCCTCGGCTATTTGAACTATTTTCTGCGCGAGGTAATCCTTGCCCTTTGCAACGACCTGCGGCGCGCGGTTTTTGTCCTGGTCATACCGCAGCGCAACGGCGTAGTGCGTAGGGTTACGGATGATAACATCCGCGGTGGGCACTTCCTGCATCATGCGGGACTGCGCCATCTGCTGCTGCCGCTGCTTTATCTTGCTCTTGACCTGCGGGTCGCCTTCCATCTGCTTGAATTCTTCCTTGACTTCCTGCTTGGACATTCTGAGCTTCTTTTCAAACTGCCACCACTGGAAGAGAAAATCCCCCGCGGCAACAAAAACCAGCAGAATGCATATCAGCATCACAACGTCGAAGATACTCAGCGCCGCATAGGCAAGCCCCTGCATAAGCCCCGTATCCATCAGCGAGAGTATCCTCGGAAGCCTGTCGGATATCTCGTTATATACCATCCAGCCTATGGCGATTACCTCGATAAGTCCTTTAAGGATACCGATTATCGCCTGCGCCGAGAACAGTTTCTTTATTCCCTCGAGGGGATTGAGCCGCGAGAATTTCGGCTTCAGCGCCTTCATTGTAAAAAGGCCGCGGGTCTGCGCCACCGTCGGGATTATTCCCAGCAGCATCGCCCCCGCGCACACGGGGCCGACTATCATCACGACAACAGTCATCATCTCGACGACCAGCGGCATGACCGTATCGGCATTCACATCGTATGTGCCCGAGCGCTCGAAAATCGATCCGCTGAACGCGAGGATGCATTTCATCATATATCCCGCGAGAATGCGCACCAGCGCGAATATGCCCAGCACGGACGCGGCGGTGACTATCTCCTTGGACTGGAGAACATTGCCCTCTTTTCGCTGATCGCGGCGCTTTTTCGGGGTGGCTTTTTCGGTTTTTTCCTCGCCTGCCACTTAAAAACACCGCCCTTTCAGCAAGCCGTTATGTCAGCGTGAACTGTTCCACCAGACCGTTCAGGTTGGTGAACAGTATGTCCATTATCTTTTCCATAAACTCCGACACAACGCCGCAGCTTGCCGCCAGCACGACAAATCCCACCAGCATTTTAAGCTGGATGTTCAGCACGAAAACGTGTATCGAAGGCACCGCCTTCATCAGCACGCCTATGCAGAATTCGGTTATAAGCGAGGCCGCCACAACGGGCATCGCGAGTTTAAGTCCCAGCGTAAGCACGGTTTCGAAGTAGGATACCATGATGTACGCGATGTTTATGTTGAAGCTGTCGTAGCCGATGGGTATTGTTTCATACGACACCGCAAACAGCTTTATATAGCTTAAATGTCCCCCCACGGCGAAGAAATACAGGATGAACCAGTAGCTGTAGTAGGACGACGTTGTGCCCGTCTGCCCGCCGTATGTGGGGTCGTAGCTCTTTGCCATGGAAAGGCCGAGCTGCATATCCGTGACCTCGCCCGCCATGGAAAAGACCTGAAGCATCAGGTTCACGAAAAGTCCCAGCACCGCACCTACGAGAAGCTCCTTCGCCATATCGAACACGAACGGAAACAGCCCCGCCGGCATGGTGTAGGTCATTCCGCCGGCGGCGGTCATGACCACCGCAAGCATAAGCGATGCCCCCGCTTTTATGGTGTTGGGAACATTGTTGCGCGCGAATATCGGGTTGAACGTGAATATCCCGCTCACCCGCACAAGCACCATTATATAGACTATGAAATTGTTCTGTATGGCAGTCCAGATTTCCGACACGGCAGCGTCCTCATGTTATGGGGATTTCCGCGATCTTCTCAAAGATGAAGTTCACGAAATCAATGCATTCGTTCGTCATCCAAGGCGCAAGGAAAAACAGCGTAAGTCCCACCGCCACGGCTTTCGGCGCAAACGAAATGGTCTGCTCGTGTATCTGCGTAGCCGCCTGAAGTATCGCGATTACAAGTCCGACTATCATGGCAACAAGAAGCACGGGCAGCGCCAGCTTGAACGCCAGCATTACCGCCTCGCGAAATATCTCCATGACTACATCCTGCGTCATAATCAATCACTCCTTAACGCGCTACCAGTTGTAACTGGAAACCAGCGAACCTATCAGCAGGTTCCATCCGTCCGCAAGGACGAAAACAAGTATCTTGAACGGCATTGATATCATCGCCGGCGGGAGCATCATCATGCCCATGGACATCAGCGTACTTCCCACCACGATATCAATTATCAGGAACGGTATGAATATCATAAATCCCATCTGGAAAGCGCGTTTCAGCTCGCTTATCATAAACGACGGGACGATGACCGTAAGCGAAAGGTCGTTCTGTATGTATTCCTCGGTGAAGCCGCCCTCGGGCTCCTCTGTTTTGGAGAGGTCGATGAAGAAATCGAGGTCGTCGTTGCTGGTCTGCTTTAGCATAAAGCGCTTCAGCGGCACGCTGGCCTTGTCCAGCGCCTCTTCCATGGTGAGTTCCTCGTTGACGTAAGGCTGATAGGCGATCTCGTTTATCTCACTGAAAACGGGCGCCATTATGAATATCGTCAGCAGCAGTGACATTCCCGTGATTACCATATTCGGCGGGGTGCTCTGCGTCTGCATCGCCGTTCGCAGAAAGCTCATAACGATGACTATTCGCGTGAAGCAGGTCATCATTATCAGCAGCGACGGGGCAAGCGCTATCAGCGTCAGCAGCAGGATTATCTCCAGCGGCTGCGAAGCGTCGACGCCAATCACCTGCTGCAAAACAGACGCGGTGGGGTCGTCGCCGGTGTAGCTCGGCTCGGTGTCGGGATAGTCCCCCGCCTGCGCGGTGGAGGTCGTCTGCTCCGTCGAGGACGACGAAACCGCATAAGAACGCACCGTAAAGAACATCACGGCAAGAAATATCGTAACAAAAAGCGAAACGGCAAACCGCAGCACGAGCTTTTTGTCCGCCTTTATCAGACTTTTGATCAAGCGCAGTCCACCTCCGTCACTTTTTTTTGAGCATATCTCCGAGAACGGTCTTAAAGCTTTCGCCGAAGGTGGGATTTCCGCCCTCGGGGCGCTGCGTCAGCTCCTCCTCGGTCTGCTCGAGATCGCATATTTTTTCGGCGTGGTTCGATGTCACGCCGAGCACCATGCATTTTCCGCATACGCTTACGAGCAGCAGCATCTTATCCGGCCCGAGGTTTATCCGCTCGAGTATTTTCATATTCTTGCTGTCGGACAAAGAAACCCTTGCGTTGAATTTCTTCATCAGCCAGAACAGCAAGAACACCAGCGCGAGAACTCCCACCAGTGCCATAATCATCTGGAAATATTCCACCGAAAAACCTCCGTGCACACCGTTCCGAAAAAACGCCAAAAGGCGGGTAAATCATTCCCCCGCCCTGGAATATGTAGTAGATCAGCCGAGGACTTTTTTAACGGTCTGAAGTATTCTGTCGGGCTTGAACGGCTTTACAATAAAGTCGAGCGCGCCGAGCTTGATAGCCTCAACAACCATTGCTTCCTGACCCATTGCGGAGCACATTACTACCTTCGCCATCGGGTCGCCTGCCTTGATGTCCTTCAGTGCTTCGATACCGGACTTGTTCGGCATGGTGATATCCATGATAACAAGGTCGGGCTTTTCGGAACTGTAAACCTCGCAGGCAATTGCACCGTCGGAAGCCTCAAGAATGTTTGTGTAGCCATTCTTTGTGAGTGTGTCCTTGATAAGCATTCTCATGAACGCTGCGTCGTCAACCAGTAAGATCTTCTTGTCCATTACATTATCTCCTTCAGCATTTATATGAAAAAATGATATAATATTTATTATTCTTTACCGAGGCTTTCCATGAACGGATTTTTAACTATCTCGGTTATTCTTACAGCAAAGTTATCGTCGATGACCACTACATCGCCGCGCGCGATAAGGTTTCCGTTGACCACGACGTCAACGGGAGCGCCGGCCTGTCTTTCAAGCTCTATGATGGTGCCCTGCGTGAACTCGAGGATGTCCTTTACCTTGCGCTTTGCGGTACCAAGCTCAACGCTTATCTCAAGCGGAACGCCCATCAGCAGCTTGAGGTTGTCCTTCTGATCGGCGGGGATGCCGAAATCCATCGCCTCGAACTGATGAAGCTGAGCATTCTGAATATTTACAGGCGGAGCGGGCGGCGGCGGATATGCGCCGTATGCCGCGTACTGATTAGGGTAAGGATACGCCTGCTGGGGGTACGGCTGCGCGGGCTGCTGGTATGCCGCCTGCGGAGCGGGCTGTGCCGCCGCTGCAGGAGCGGGGGCGGGAGCAGGTGCAGGCGCGGGAGCCGCCGCAGGTGCGGGGGTCGGCGCAGGTGCTGCCGCCGCGGGAGCGGGAGCAGGAGCAGGCTCGGTGGATGCACTCTCGGCGTCCACGTTGAATTTTTCTATCATCTTGCCGGACAGCGTTTTCGCAAGATCAACGGACATTACGGAAAGGAACTCGCTGTTCATTACACCGTCGACGGTAAGGTTGAATGTTACCGCAACAACGGTTTCATCCGGCGACATCTCGCAGAGATCACCGAACTTTGCCTTTTCGATTATGTACGGGGTCGGCGTGGAAATATCCACCGTTACGCCGAGCAGATCGGACAGCGCCGTCGCGGAGGAACCCATCATCTGGTTCATTATCTCGCTTACCGCGCTGATATTGAGTTCGTCGAACTTGAAGTCGGGGGAGATAACCAGCGGATTGCCGAGCAGCTGGTTCAGTATGAGCTGAACATCATCCTGCTTCAGTACCATCATGTTAAGACCCGTGATGCCCGAAACATAAACGATCTTTACGCAGATAGCAGGCTCAAGATTATCATAATTAAGGTCAGAAACCTTTACGACACTGACTTTCGGAGTAGTGATCCACACCTTGGCGTTCAATAGCTCCGACACTGCCGTCGCCGCCGAACCCATACTGATGTTTAATATTTCGCCGACAGCGTCTATTTCGTATGGGGTGAACTCAACGTTTGCGCCGTTTTCGTTAGCCATCTGTTACTTTACCTCAATTCTCTGTAAAATTTTCTATCATTATTGCCTTTTTATTATTGTATGTACCAAGCTTTCCGTCGCACCACACCCGGTTTCCTATCTTCACCATGATGTTGGTGTTGATGTTCTTTCCGAGGGGGATAACATCGCCGACCTGAAGCGTCAGCACCTCGTAGAGATCGAGATTGATCTCACCGAGCACCGCCTTTATCGTAAGATCGGTGGAGCTTATGCCTGTCATGATATTGTCGCGCCGTTCCGCTTCGCGTACTGCATCGGTCTTGCGCTTCGAACCGGTGTATCTCGGTATGAATTTCTGCATGATCTCGTCGAGGTTTATCGCGGGAATGCATACTGAAATGATGGATTTAACGCCGTTTATCTCGACTTCAAGCGCGACGATTATAACGGTGTCCTCGTGCCCTATCGTCTGGACCACTCTGGAGTTGGTTTCTATGCCGATGAGCTTCGGGTCGAGGTCGATATGCGTCAGCCACGGTTCTTTCAGAAGCCCCGCAAATGAGCGCATAACATCGTTCATGATGGTTATTTCTATCTCGGTGAAGTCGCGGTTAGTGTCGCGGTATTCGCCCTTGCCGCCGAGCAGGCGGTCTATCATGGTGTAGGTGATGGCGTTGGATATCTGAACGATAACGTTGGTTTCGCTGACCTCCTCGTTCTTTATCCCCATGTCTACCATGCCCATCATAACGTAGTCGGGAAGTGCGTTGTTGAACTCGCTGTACCTCTGCTCCTCGATATTAACGAGGGAAACGCGGCAGTACAGTCTCAGCAGACCGGTAAGGTACGACGAAAGCAGTCTTGCATAGTTTTCAAAGATGCTGTCAAGTACCTTTATCTGCTCTTTTGTAAACTTCTTAGGGGCGCGGAAGTCATATTCCTTGACCTTCGCTTCCTCTTTTGCGGCAACAACGGGCTCGGCGCCCATCGCGACGTTTTTCAGCATTTCATCGATCTGCGCTTGTGTAAGAACGTCAGCCACTTGTTTTCCCCCTTGTCTTGTTTATTCTCACTTTATTCGCTGTCCTCCGAGGAGGCGTCATCGCTGCTGCTGTCTGAGCTGCTGTCGAAAATAAAGCTGTCGGTGTTGTCGAAAATCTCGGGTCCCTCGGGCACATCAATAATGGAGCTGTCGCCGGGGAACAGGCTTTCGATATTCTGGATGATCTTGTCAACGGAGCCGTTCGGAAGCTTGTCGTCGTCCTTCTGCTGTGCATCGGGATCGAACTGGTCGCTCGGGATGCCGTAGTCGTGCAGCAGGATATCCTTGATCTGCTCGGGATCGGATGTGTCGATATTACTCTTGAGGAGCATTATTTCAACGCGCCTGTTCTTGGCTCTGCCCTCGGCGGTGTCGTTGTCCGCGATGGGCTCGTTGGGACCGCAGCCCTTTACCCTGAACTTTGCCGTGGGAAGCACGGCGTTGAATTCGAGGTAATTCTCAACGCTTACCGCTCGGTTCGCCGAAAGCGCGAAGTCGTTCACTGTGGAATATCCCTGCGCCGTATGGCCGGATATCGTCATGGTCTGTATTGCCTCGGCGGCGGCCTTTATTCCCGGAGAGATCCCGCGGAGAACATCCCTGCCCTCACTCTTGAGGACAGCACTGTCCGGGTCGAAGAAAACTTCATCGTCAAATCTTATCGTTATATGAGCCGCGCCGTTTTCTACCGCGACAGACTGCTCAAGGTTGTTTTCGGAAACGTAGTTGGAAAGGTAAACGTAGAGCTGGTCGAAGCTCTGCGGAAGTTCGCCGCTGCCGCCCTGCCCCTGCGGGGTATCATCAGTGACGCCGTTGCCCTCCGTGGAGTTGGGATTGAGGGAGTCTATATACTCATTTAAATACTTTCCGTGCGACTGGAACGCCTGATAGATGAACTGCCATTTCTGTTCATCAAGGCTCGACGACGCGTACAGCATAACGAAGAACGTAAGCAGAAGCGTGACCATGTCCGCGTATGTATTCAGCCAGTCGTTGCTGTGGTCCTGCTCAAACTTTTTCTGCCGTTTGGCCATGGAAGCTTTCCCCTCTTTCCTTATGGCAGGCAAAACCCGCCGATATTATATTGTACCATAAAATCAGAACATTTGCAAATACTTTTTATAATTTTTTGCCATGTAAACGTTATCATCTTGTATTTCCGTAAATTTGAACAAGACGTTAACACACAAAAAATGAGATTTTGAACAAATTAATTCCGCGTTACTTTGCCTCATGCATGCTCTTGGGCAGCATGAATTCAAGCTTTTCCTGAATATAGCGCGGGTTGGAGCCTGCCGCAATGGCTAGCACGCCCTCTTCGATTATCTGCATACACAGAAGCTCGTCCTCGTGTGAATTTTTCAGAGCCATGCCTATGGGCGCGAATATTACGTTTGCGAAAAGCGAGCCGTAGAACGTCGTGATCAGCGCCTGCGCCATACCTGTTGCAAGTCCAGAGGAGTCCTCCATGTTGGCAAGCATGTTTATAAGACCGATAAGGGTACCCAGCATACCGAATGCCGGGAATATCGCAACGCCCTTTTCAAAGAACGCGCGTCCGCTTTCGTGGCGCTCGCACATAAAATTGATGGAGTCATCCAGCATTCCGCGCACCTTATCCGCGTCATTGGCGTCGACGATGAGCATAAGACTGGACTTCATAAAGGGATCGGTGCACTGGTTCGCGCTCTCTTCGAGGGCAAGCAGGCCTCTCGTACGCGCTACCTGCGCGTAGTCAACGATCTGCTTTATGTACTTTCTCGGGTCGTATTTCTTCGGCAGAAACGCCATTACCAGTTTCTTGGGAATGCCTGCAAGATAAGACATCGGGAAAGACGCGATAAGGCAGGCGATACCGCCGCCGACCGTTATCGCAAACGATGATACATCAAGGAAGTTCCCAATATCACCACTGGATACTATACCGAATATGACCAGTCCAAACGCCATTACCCATCCGACAATAAGTGAAATATTCACAATATAACCCTCGCTTTTTTGAAATTATATTAATGGGACGCTTGTCCCCTGTTATGTCAAAGGCTCGCCGCTCTTTGCCGCCTTTAATGCGGCCCTGCGGCGCATCCTGCTGTTTTCGATTATTTTTTGTTGTATCTCCCGCATACTCTCGCGCACTATATAGCTGTGGCCGTTGTTCATATCTATAACAGTATCGGGAGTTTCTCTGACGGTTTCGATCATCTGCTCGTTCAGCATGAACTGCTTTCCGTCAAGCTTTGTAAGAAATATCATATTATCCTCGGAAAAAACGGTATCTGCTGCGGGACGCCCGCCCCGCAGCAAGCCGTTGTCAGATCAATTATCTCTTGAGGGAGAGAAGCTCCTCAAGCATGGTATCGGAAGTGGTTATTACTCTGGAGTTTGCCTGATAACCTCTCTGTGTTGTTATCATGTCGGTAAATTCCTGAGAAAGGTCAACGTTGGACATTTCAAGGGCGCCCGCTACTACCTCGCCCGCGCCGTTGCTGCCTGCCACATTTACCTGTGCAGCGCCGGAAGCTACGGACTCTGCAAACATCGTGCCGCCGACAGCGGAAAGACCGTTGGGGTTATCGAATGTCGCAATGTCGATTCTGCCGAGGGTAAGATAGCCATGTACCGCGTGATAGCCGATGATGGTACCGTCGGAGCGTACCGTTACGTTCTCGAGATCCTTATAGCTCTGCGCGGAACCGGAGCGGCCGTTCTGAAGATTAAAGGTGGAAAGGGACTTTGCGGTTTCTGTGAAGAAGCTGTCCTTACCGTTTGCCGGAGAAAGCGCAGGGTTTGTGCCGAAGAACGCTTCGCGCTCAGCCGCGTTCATTACATAGGTCGTTGTGGTATCGGAAGCGTTTGCCTTCAGACCCGTAACGTTGGAAACGGTGATCATTTTCTTGTCGTTTCCGCCTGCGGCAGTCTTTATAGCGTTGTTGATGTCCTCGATGGTGGTATCGTTGCCGACGGTGATGGTGAGGTTGTTCTCATCCCATACTGCCTTGGTTTTCTGATAACCTGCGGCATAGGCGAATGTTACCTTGTAGTTGTTGCCGAACTCGCCCTTTTCCTGTACTGCAATGTCAAAGCCCGCCTGAAGATTCTTGCCGCCCTGCATCGCAACTGTCTGCGCAGTGCCGAATGCTTCTGCCCTTGCGGTCTTATCCGTAGGAACTATGAAGCTTGTGCAGGTAAGTCCGGGGATGGGATTTGTATCGGACCGGTTATCCGCAATGTACTTTTCTATGAGGCCGTTGATATCCGAAGCAGTGGTGGTGTCGCCGATAACGACGTTCCATGTTCCCGAAGAATATGTAACGGAAGCGTCAGCGCCCGCGGTGTATACAAAGTTAACGCTCTGCTTCGTTGCATATACATCGTCTGCGGCAAAGTTTACATATGCATACTTTGTGCTTGTTGTAGCGGGAGTGGTGGAGTTATCGGTAACTGTGTATGTATGATAGATGTTTGCAGTGTCCTTGGGGGTGGAGTATTTCAGACCCGTGATGCTGTTGGAAGCTGCAGCCGCTTCGGAGTCGTCGGGGATAGACTCAAACTCGAACTTCAGCTCAACATCATCCGGAAGCTGAACGCCGCCCGCGGAGATAGCGTCGGAAATCGCCTTTTCAAAATCCTCTGCGGAAGCGTACTGCTCGTTGGAATTGAAGAAGATATTCAGCACGCCGCCGGAGTATGTCGCATAGGGATAGGTGCTCTCTGTGAATGTAACGGAAAGGTCGGTGTTATCCGAGGGAGCGGAAACGGAAACTGTAACATTAGTACCGTTTACGGTCTTTGTTGCGCTGGAACAGTTTGCTTCCGTTGCGGGGATAACTGCGCGAATTATATCTGACCCCGCATTCTGACCCTCGCTGTCGCCGGAAACGCCGAGGACATGGTAACCGTTGGAGTCAACAAGATAACCACTGTCGTCGATATTAAAAACGCCGGCTCTTGTGTAAAATATGTTACCCTCGCCGTCCATCAGCTGGAAGAAGCCCTCGCCGTCAAGCGCCATATCATAAATGCTGTCGGAATATGTGAAGCCCGACTGGCTCATGTTGTTGGTGGTGGTGTTCATCTTAACGCCGTAGCCGACCTGTCTGGGGTTAACGCCGCCGAGGGTGGCAGTCGCACCCGAGGGAGTTCTCTTTGTCTGATAATATACATCGGCAAAGGTTACTACGCTTGCCTTGTAGCCCGTTGTGTTGACGTTGGCGATATTGTTGCCGATAACGTCCATTTTCTGCTGGTGTGTTTTAAGTCCGGATACGCCGGAATAAAGTGACTTAACCATTAGGTTGACCTCCGTCTTTAATATGCGAGTCCGCTGTGCGCGGCGCTTCAATCACAAGCACCGCATGAATTCCCGCAGGTCCGTTCATATTATCACAGTGGAATCGATGTTCGTAAAAATGTTGCCCATCAGGTCCTCGTTGGACATGGTGGTTATTACCTTGTTGTTTTTCACGCTCACAACAAACGCTGTCTGATCCACCAGAACAAGTGTTTCGCTGCTGCCCTTGTCCGCGGCTATCTCAACGCCCTTGTTAAGGCGCTCGAGAGTGTTGCCCTCGGTAAGGTCTATGCTGCGCTCCTCAAGGCGCTGTATGGCGTGCTTTGAAAACTCCACGCCGCCCTGCTTTTCGTCCAGCTTCCGCTGTAACGCTTCCGCAAAGCTTTCGCCGTTCTGTGTGCTTTCGGGAGAAGCGATTCCGTTCGCCGCCCCTATGCCGTTTCCGGTGGTAACGCTGATCTGACTGCGAAGCGCGAGGTATTCGCTTATCAGCATATTATAGCCTCCGTGCCGTTATAGGATATCCGCAAGATCTTCAAGATCCTCGATATCGTCCTCAATTACTTCGGGAACCACAACGCCCCTCTGCTCAACAAATGCCGCCGCCATCTGCTCGGACTGCGCCGCGCCGGTTTCCTCGGTCTTGTCGTCGGTCTTGCCGTCATCGGGGATAGTCGCGTACTTGACCTCGACCACATCCTCCGCCTTGTAGGATACGCCGTTGATGACCACGCTTATCTCGCCGTTCTTTGCCTGTACGGACTCAACTATGCCCGCGTCCACTGCGGTGCCCTTATCGGTTTTCGCGTTGACCGTCGCGTACATTCCTATCATCATGGAAGCTGCCGCGATCCTGTCGCCGAGACTGCCCGAAGAAATCGTTCCGCCGGAAGCGCCGTCCGCAACCGAAGTTACCTTGGAAATGTCAAAGCCCTTACCGTCGATATAAACCGTGTAATCGCTGCCGTTCTTTACTACCTTTTCGACCACGCCTGTCTTTGTAACAAGCTCGCCGCCGTCCATCATGCTCGCCGTGACCGTCTTTCCCACGAGGGAGGAAGCGTAGTTTGCCTTGGCGTAGGTGCTGGAATCCTGCGCATACTGGAGCGATGTGAACTGCGCCATCTGCGTGATGAATTCCGTGTTGGAGGTAGGCTCGAGAGGGTCCTGATTTGTCATTTCCGCCACAAGAAGGCTCAGGAACGTCTGCGAATTTACAAGCTCGCTTGTGGAATCCTTGAATCTGTCCTTGTATTTTTCGTAGTTCGCCGCGATCTGCTCGCTGCTGGAAAGCACATTATTGACCGTGTCTGCCAAATCCATCTCTCCTTTCTCTGAATTTACATTGCCGCTATAAGTTCCGCAAATGTGCTGTCGCCGTCGTTATCGGGCTCCTGCTGCGGTTCTTCGCGGTAATAGGGGTTCTTGCTGCTGCCGTTGTAATCCTGCGCGTAGTTTTCGCGCTCGGAAGCGTTGACCGTCTGCCAGTTTTCGAGCCTTACGCCGCTGCTTTTCAGGCTGTCCTGAAGCATTGCGCTGTTCTGCTCGAGAATGCGCTGCGTCGCCGATCTTTCCGCCGCCACCGTTACGGATACCGCTCCGTCCGCCGCCTTTGTAAGCTTTACGGTTATTTTGCCAAGCTCCTCGGGATCCAGCGTGATGCTGTATTCGGTCTTTTCGGGGTCGGATGTGTTTTCGGTTATCGCGGTTCTGACAAGCTCCGCCGCCTGCCTTACGATCTCCTCCCGCTTTACCTCGGGCGCGCCCGCTTCGGTGCGTACCGATGTATCCTGCGGCACTGCCTGTCGGATAACGGGGGCTTCGCTGGTGTCGGGCTGTTCGGTCTTTTCTGACTGACGCACGGTTCTTGCGCTTTTCAGCATCTCAAGCTCATCCGATGCGGAGCTTATCTTGCTTTTCAGCGTGGTCTGCATTGTCGGAGTTCCGGGCTGTTCTTCCGTAGGAAGTTCCGCCTTATCCTCGGGCGCGTTCTGCTTTTCCACCGTGAAGATTCTCACCTCGGGACGGGATATCTCGCCCTTTTCCGCCGCATTTGCAAGCGCCTGCGCCTTTTCGCCGCCCAGTGTCTGTGCAAAATCGGAGCCGCTTTCGCCCTGCTCGGACTGCTGCCGGGGCTGCTCGATCTGCTTCCCGGCGGAAACATAGATATCCGTTCTGCCGGCCGTATCGGTCTTTTCGGGAGCGCTCTGCGTGTTGACGGCTGTTTCCGTAGGCTTAGCCTGCGCTGCGTCGTCCGTGGGGACTGCCTGCTGCGCCTGTGCGTTTATCGTCGGAATGTCCTGCGCGATATCCGCCGCCTGACTTACGTCCTGCTGCATCTGCTGCACGGGCTGCTCTGTCTGCGACAGCTGTATCGGCTCGGTGTTTTCCGTTGGTGCCGATGTTTCGTCCGCCGCGAGCGCTGATGTTATCTCGCCAAACTCGTCCGATGCGCTTTCGATGATCGTCATGTTCGTGCCGAACATCATCATTGCATTGTCGGGAACGATATTTTCGTCGATTTTTTCCGCCTGCGCTTCTTCGGAATTGTCCGCCTTTTTTACGGGAACAGCCTTATCCGTCTGTGCCTTATCGCCTGCCACGGCTTTCAGCACCTCGTTCAGCGCTTTCTCCGACATATCCGCAAGCTCCGATTCCACAGCTTCGTCAAGCACCGCCTGTTCAGTGTCGGTGACATTCGCGTCCGATGTGCCGAATGCTCCGAGAAGCTCCGCAAATTTCGCAGACTGCTCTGCCTCGAGCTCATCAAGCTGCATGGGTATCGCCGCGTCGGATATCATGAAATCGCTCCTGAAATACCCGCCCGTGTTCATTGCTACTGCCATTTTCTCACCTCCTTCCACGTTATTCAATATATATCAAGGCTTTCGCCGAGATATCAGTGAATGCCCGCGCGGACCGTCTGCCCGCTTACGAACTCCTCGATGAACTGCTCGTTTTCCTTGGTTTCGAGCGCCTTGTACTCCTCAAGCTGCTTTTCCTCGAGCTTTTCGAGCGTCTTTACATCCTTGGTCGCCTCAACGACGACGTCAAGCTGCCTGTCGATCTCCTGCTGTTTTTCCACCGCCTGCTGTTCGCGGAGGTGTATCTCCTGCTGGAGCGTTACGATGTACCTCTTCCGCATGGCGACATCGCTTGCCGCCGCGCCCGCCGCGCATACCTGCGCAAGCTGCTCGCTCTGCTCCGCAACTTTAACGCGCAGCGACTCCGCCGTGTCGTTTATCCTGCGGAGCTCCGCCTGCAGCGCGCTGAGCGCGTTTTTCTGCCTGTCGAGCTCCTGGTCGCGGAAATCTTTCAGCTTTTCAAGTGTAAAATGAAACTTCTTCAAAAACGCTCACCTTACTTCTTCTCATCGCCGACCGCGTCAAGCAGGAGCTGCACCGTTTCGGGGTAGCTGAAGCTCTCGCCAACCGCCTGCATGAGAAATCCGTTTATCTTGTCTATTTTTCTTATCGCCTCGTCAAGCTGCGGATTTGTGCCGTGCTTGTATGCTCCGATGGAGATGAGGTCGTAGTTGTTGTTGTAAAGGGAGAGCAGGTTGCGCAGCTTTCCCGCCGCCGCTTTCTGCTCCGGGGTGACTATCTCCGACATAAGTCGGGATACGCTCTGCAAAATATCTATCGCGGGATAATGGTTCTGCGCCGCAATTTTTCTCGACAGGATTATGTGTCCGTCGATGATACCGCGCACCGTATCCGCTATCGGCTCGTTGGTGTCGTCGCCCTCAACGAGCACGGTGTAGATTCCCGTTATCGAGCCCTCGGGGAAATTTCCCGCGCGCTCCAGCAGCTTGGGCATATTGCTGTAAATCGACGGCGTGTAGCCCCTCGCGATGGGAGGCTCGCCCGTCGACAGCCCGACTTCGCGCAGCGCCATGGCGTAACGCGTAAGGCTGTCCATCATCAGCAGCACATCCTTGCCCTGCTTCATGAAATACTCCGCTATCGCCGTGGCGGTAAGCGGGCACTTGCTTCGCATCATTGCAGGCTGGTCGCTCGTCGCAACGACAAGCACCGACCGCGCCATGCCCTCTTCGCCGAGATCGCGCTCGATAAACTCGCGCACCTCTCTGCCACGCTCGCCGACCAGCGCGATGACGTTAACGTCCGCCCTGACCTTTCGCGCGATCATGCCCATCAGCGTGGATTTTCCGACGCCCGAGCCTGCGAATATGCCCATTCTTTGTCCCTTGCCCATGGTCAGCATACCGTCTATCGCCTTAACGCCGAGCTCGATGGTGTCCTTTATGGGAGGTCTTGTGAACGGGTTTACGGGTATTCCCGTGATGGGAACTTCGTCGGTGTATTCAATCTCGGGACCGCCGTCCAGCGGGTTGCCGGTGGCGTCGACTATTCTTCCGATAAGCCCTGCGCCCGCCTTTACATTGAGCTTTCCGCCGGTGTTGTCAACGATACTGCCCGGGCCTATGCCCTCAATCTCGGTGTACGGCATGAGTAGAATGTTGCTCTTATTGAAGCCGACTACCTCCGCCCTGATGTAGCTCGTCATATCCTTTGAGAATATGCGGCAGACATCGCCGATATTACACTGCGGACCGCTGGCTTCGATGGTCATGCCGACTATCTTTTCTATCTTGCCCATGTAACGGAAGGTGTCCGTTTTGTCGATCTCCTCGCGGAATTTTCCGTAATCAAATTCCAACTGAATACCTCCCGCCGTGACTTTACTCGTCCGAGTGTTCGTTTCCTCCGCGGAACTTTCCGCTGCCAAGCTCGCGTATCATGCGAAGCTGGGTCCGGATGCCCGCGTCGGTTATCTCGCTGCCGTTGTCGACGATGACAGTTCCCTGCTCTGCGTCTGGCAGCAGCTCTACCTCAACGTGCTCCGCGCCGCCGCAAAGCTCCCTGAGATATTCGTAATCCCCCGCAAGTTCCTCGCTGGCGCCGTTCTTGTCGAGCGTTATGCGCACAAGCTGCGAGCTGCGGAATTCCTTTGCCGCCTTTTTGATAAGCTTCTTCGCAGCCGTGCCGTCCTTGACGCTCATGCTGTCCAGCGTTACCTTGTTGGCGATATCCATTACGGTTTCGTAGATGTCTTTTTCATATTTTTCGAACAGCGCCGCCTTTTCGGAGTTAATTTTCTCCGAATACGCCTTCGCTTCGTCGAGGATATCCCTGCCCTGCGCAAGACACGCCTCAACGCCGTCCTTTCTGCCCTGCTCGAAGCCCTCCGCCTTTGCCTTGATGAAAACGCCCTCGCGGTTGTTTTCGGCGTCTGCTGTTATTTCATCGGCATTCTGCTGCGCAGCGGAAACTATCCCATCAGCGCGCCTTTTAGCTTCAAGAATGACTTCCTTGCCCTGTTCAATGTACTGCTCCTTGAGCAGATCAAGCTGCCGGCGCTGCGCCGTAAGCTCCGCCTCGAGCTGCGCTATCCTGCTTTCGCGCTCGTCGAGCAGCTTTTCCCTGTCGGGCAGCTGCTCGTGCGGCGGCTCTTCTTCCGTATTCAATACGGGAAACTCCTGCCTGTGCAGCTCCACCCTGTTCGATATATCCACCCCGCCGCCGCAGCGGACGGAGCCAACTTTCAATACAGACAATCAAATACCTCCGTTGCCACCTCGGCGTTATGCGATTATCTCGTCGCCGCTGCCGTGAGTGATGGTGATGACCTGATCCTGTTCCAGCTTTCTGATAACGCCGACGATCCTCTGCTGAGCCTCCTCGACATCGCGCATACGCACATTGTGCAGATACTCGATATCCGCCTGCAGATTCTCCCTCGCGCGGGAGGAAATGTTCGCGAAGATGCACTCCGCAACCTCCTGCGTGGAGCCCTTGAGGGCAACGGCAAGATCCTTGGACTCGACCTGCTTTGTGAATTCCTGAATTGCCTGAGAATCCAGCTTGACGATATCCTCGAACACGAACATCTTCTGCTTGATGAGGTCTGCCAGCTTCTGATCGCGGGCGGACAGCTCGTCGAATATGTACTTCTCCGTTGCGCGGTCGACATTGTTCATGATCTCCGCAACATAGTTGATACCGCCGACCTCCATGGAATCCGCAGT
This sequence comes from uncultured Oscillospiraceae bacterium, assembly GCA_934481445.1. Classification (GTDB taxonomy): domain Bacteria; phylum Bacillota; class Clostridia; order Oscillospirales; family Ruminococcaceae; genus CAG-115. The sequence continues at coordinate 28,091 of CAKSPC010000014.1, read as the reverse complement.
GGAAAGGCTCGCGAACTTCTTTTCGAGGGACTCCTCTATCGCCTTTACCACCTCGGGTGAAGCGCGGTCCATATTCGCTATGCGCTCTACGACCTCAACGCGCTTCTCCTTGGGAAGCTCGGAAAGTATAGCGGACGCCTGATCCGTCCTTGCGTAGGAAAGAATGAGCGCGATGGTCTGCGGGTGCTCGTTCTGCACGATAGCCAGCAGATTCTTGTAGTCCGCTTTTCTTACGAAGTCGAAGGATTTCGTCTTAAGCTGCTTTGTAATGCGGGAGATAAGCGCGTTAGCCGCTTCCTCGCCGAAAGCCTTTTCGAGTACTGTCCTTGCGTAGTCATAGCCGCCCTCGGCGACTACTTTCTGCGTAAGACACAGCTCGTAGAACTCGTTGAGCACTTCCTCGACCTCGTCGACGGAATGGTATTCCATCCTTGCAAGCTCGACGGATATCTCCTCGACCTCGGTGTCGGAAAGGTGCTTATATATATTGGAGGCATTTTCCGCTCCCATAGAAGCCATGACCAGCGCGATCTTTTTCGCGGGTGCAAGCTCGTTCTTGTCTGCTGCCATTCAAATTCCTCCCTTCGCGGTCACTTTTCCTCGCGGAGCATATTCTTGATGATAGAAGCCACGATCTCGGGGTTCGTGTTGGAGAACTCGGCGATCTCGCGCTTGAGTATAGTTTCGCGGGAATCCTTGTTTGCTTCTTCGGTAAGGCTGGCGATGTTGAAATCCACCTCTTCGGGGGTCTCCTGATCCGCCGCCGCGGGAGCAGTGCCCGCATTTGCCGCAGCCGCGGCCGCAAGGGCCTGTTCCTGTCTGTGTCTGATCTTTTTCTTGCGGCTTCTGCTCATAAACAGCGAGATGATAAGCAGCAGTATAAGCAGTATGCCGAGGCCGACAACAATATACAAAAGCATATTTCTGTAAGAATCAACAGGTCTTGTTGTGATATCGAGGAAATCTCCGTTTGCGGTAGTGCCGCCGTTGTTTTTCAGCGCGAACGTCGTGTTGAATACCGAAACATTAGCCACATCGGTTCCCGCCGCGTTTGCAACGAGATCCTGTATAGCCTCGCGCTCCGCCTGCGTCAGGCTGTTTGTGTTCAGCATGACCGCAACGGAAAGATTGTCGATGGAATATCCGTCCTTGATTATCTCCGTCTTGATGTTGGTAACATCATACTGGAGCTCGTCCTTTTTATAATAGTAGCTCTGACCGTCCTCAATTCCCTCAAGCGTGGGGTAATCCGGAGAAGCGTCCGCGTTGGGAGTTACTCCGACAATGTTTCCGTTCGCGTCCAGCGTGCCGCCCTCGGTAACGTGTATCTCATGGTTGGTGACGCCGGTGTTGTTTTCGTCAACAGGGAAATATTCGTCCTTGCTGGTGGTCATCTGATCGTAGTTGAGCAGCGCGCTTACGTTGATGGCGTAGCCGTTTTCGCCGTAGATCTTGGTGAGCCATTCGTCAAGGTCGTCCTTGATGGCAGCCTGCATCTCGCGCTGGAATTTCAGCCGCTTCGCTGCGACGAGAACTCCCGACGCGTCGCGCTGTCCGTTCTCCTCTTCCTCGGCGGAGATCCATTCATACTCTCTGCCCTGCGTATCCATCAGGGAAACATTGTCGTTGATAAGTCCATCGACGCTGGATGTTACCATGTTGAATATCGCGCGCACCTCGGCGTTGGTGAGCTCATAGCCGTCGCGGAGCTTCAGCACTATCGAGCAGGTAGGAACGCTCTTGTCCTCGACAAGGACATAATCCTTCTTCTCGCCGGTATCAAGGTTCACCGTGGCGGTCTGCACCGCGTCAAGCGTTGCCAGTGTAGCCGCAATGCGGGTCTCGCGCTGCTGGCGCTGAACCTCGCGCTTGTCCGAATCCGTCGACCAGAGGTCTACGCCATCATTCCAGATGTTGTAGTTGGTAGAAGACTTCGGATAGCCCTGCACCATCAGTTCCATGCGCAGGTGATCCGCCTGCTCCTCCGGCACGATAACGCTGCCGTCCGATGTGAACGTAACGTCGCTCACGCCGAGACCGCTGATAACGCCCGCGATCTCGCTTGCTTCCTCGGTGGATAATCCCGAATACAGCACCGTGCTGTCCTTGTGGTTAAGTATCACCGAAAGAATAATTATTATTGCGATCACCGCGATCGGCACTGCAATGATAAGAATCTTTACCATCTTGGAAAATCCCGACCATTTATCCTTTACGGTGGTTGTGATCTTTTTAAGTTTTTCGTTCATTAAAAAATGACCTCCGCGTTTTTAGCCGCACCTGCGGCAGACTATTTATCAATGTTCAGGCGGCTATACCTGCATATTGATAATAGTGCTGTATGCGCTGAGCACCTCGTTCTTTACGGTGGTGAGCAGCTCTACTGCGGTGTTTGCCTTGGTGATATTCGCCTGAACCTGCGCGAGGTCATCTATATTGCCGAGCATAATGTCAATCGCGTCGCGGTCTACCTGCTCGTTTGTTTCTACGACATTGTCCACCATGCCCCTGAAAACATCAAGGAAGCTTGCGCTGTCGGTCTTTATTGCCATCTGCTCGGTTTCGAGGGGCTGCATTGCCTGCATCGAGCCGAGGCCCTGAATAGGTGTCAGTTCCATTTTATGTATCCTTCCGATTTATTTAAGATCAAACGTTGCCGATGTTGAGCGCTTTCTGCGCCATGGACTTTACCGCCTCGTAGACGGCAAGGTTCGCGTCGTACATATTCGACGCTTCGATGGCGTCGAGCTGCTCCGTTGCAACATCAACGTTGCTTTCGTAGATGTAGCCGTTTTCATCGGCGAGGGGGTGAGTCGGGTCGTATACCGGCTCGGCTGGGGTAGGGTCATCAACGACCTTAACCGCCTGCACGCCGCGGTACTGTATGTACTTGTGGAAGTGCGTTTCACCCGTGCCGAGCTTTGTGCGCAGGACGTTCTTGAAGGTCTTGTCCTCTCCGAAAACCACCATCTGGCGCTTGTAAACATCCTCGGCGGTGGTCGCAACGTCGTCCGCGCGGGAAACGTTCTGCGAGATTATATCCATGCGGAATCGCTCCGCAGTCATTCCCGAAAGGGAGATATTAAGTGAACTCAGAAAAGCCATGCGTTACCTCCGTCACTTGGTTATCATCGCGCTCTTTATGCGCGAGAAGTTGCCGTTCATCTGGTTGATAAGGGCATCGTACTGTATCTGCGCCTTGGCGAGCTCTGCCTGCTGGGTGTCGTTGTCAACGTTGTTCTTGTCGCCCTGGTCGTTGGTGGTGTAGTCGGTAATTATCGCTGAGGCGAGGTTGAGTTCCTTTTTCACGCTGCCGTTAGCCCGCAGTTTGTCCCGCAGCACGCCGCTGAACTCAAGATACTTGCACTTATACTGCGGCGTATCGGCGTTGGCAATGTTCTGCTGTATCACCTGCTGTTTCTGCCAGAGCACCGAAAGACCCTGCTCGGTTATTCTGAACGCAGTTGTATCAAATAAAGCCATAAAGTTACCTCAAATTATTTTGTGTAATTCCGCGCAGAAACGCACTTTACCTGTTTCCGGGCAGAATTATCCCATTACTTATAGTTCTCCATATTCAATTATACACCATTCAGACAGATATTGCAACATTTTTTTAAAAAAACAAACCACTGCCGCCCCGTTTTTGATTTTGACAATCGTCTGAATTTGCACGTGAAATTATTTTTAATTCACAAAAACAGCCGCACTGCGCAACGCTAACAGCACAATAGACAATTATTAAATCGGTTTTTCATTTATTTTCACAACACCGTTCTGACATTTTGTGACAGTTTACCGAAAAACATATTACCGTAAAGATAACGTTAATAATATATACAATTCGATATATTGCTTTCGGTTAGTTGTGACTATTTGGCAGAATGCCCAAATAACTCAGCATAAATTCTGCTAATTTTCTTTGGATTTCTTCGTAGAATTTTGTAGATTTTTCACTCATTATATGCTATAATACATAGAGATATATCACGTTAAGCATTTAACAAATAAATGCCGAGTATATATTTCCTTTCCGCGCCGTATTATTTATTGAATACCGTCGGACAGGCCGGCTAAATCGCGACCGCAGCGAAAGCGGTTCATCAATTAAGGAGGCTGAAAAATGGCTTTTAAGAAAAGTGCTGTCCCCTTTGCGGGAACGGCTGAGCAGGAGGAAAGGCTCATGGCGGTCATCGCCGAGCACAAGGACGAAAAGGGCGCGCTGATGCCCATTCTCCAGAAAGCTCAGGAGATCTACGGATATCTTCCCATCGAGGTGCAGCAGAAGATCGCGGACGCTATGGAGATCCCGCTGGAGAAAGTTTACGGCGTGGTTACGTTCTACGCGCAGTTCTCCATCAACCCCAAGGGAAAATACAAGATCTCCGTCTGTCTTGGCACCGCCTGCTATGTTAAGGGCTCGGGCGACATCTACAATAAGCTCATGGAAAGACTCGGCATAAGCGGAGGAGAAATCACCCCCGACGGAAAGTTCTCGCTGGACGCCTGCCGCTGCATCGGCGCGTGCGGTCTTGCCCCCGTCCTTACGGTAAACGAGGATGTTTACGGCAGACTCACCGTCGACGACGTGGACAAAATTCTCGAAAAATACAACTGAGCATGAGCGGATGCGTTCCGCATACTAACAGGAAGGATTACTTGATATGATAAAAACTATCGATGAGCTGAATGCTGTCAGGGAAAAGTCAGCAGAGGTAGTCAGGACCCGTATCGAAGGCAAGGACAACGGCGTCAGGGATGTGCTTGTCTGCGGCGGTACGGGCTGTACCTCCAGCGGCTCCGCAAACATAATCAAAAAGCTCGAGGAAGAGCTTGAAAAACACGGCCTTACCGACAAGGTGAACATTATTAAAACAGGCTGCTTCGGTCTGTGCGCGCTCGGTCCCATCATGATCGTTTATCCCGAGGGAACGTTCTATTCCAAAATGGAGGTAGACCACATCCCCGAGATAGTCGAGCAGCACCTTAAATACGGCGAGCCGGTAAAAAAGTATCTCTACGCCGAAACTGTGGACGGCGACCACATAAAGTCCCTCAACGAAACGGCTTTCTACGCAAAGCAGCACCGCGTTGCCCTCAGAAACTGCGGCGTTATCAGCCCCGAACACGTTGAAGAATACATAGCCCGCGACGGCTATCAGGCGCTGCACAAGGTGCTCACCACCATGACCCCCGACGACGTTATAAGCACGATGATAGCTTCGGGTCTGCGCGGACGCGGCGGCGGAGGATTCCCCACGGGTCTTAAATGGAAGTTCGCAAAGGCTAGCGTAAACGACCAGAAATATGTATGCTGCAACGCCGACGAGGGCGACCCCGGCGCGTTCATGGACCGCTCCGTTCTTGAGGGCGACCCCCACTCCGTTATCGAGGCAATGGCAATAGCAGGCTATGCCATCGGCGCAAATCAGGGCTACATCTACGTCCGCGCGGAATATCCCATCGCCATTGAGCGTCTTGAGATCGCCATAAAGCAGGCGGAGGAGATCGGAATGCTCGGTGACAACATCTTCGGCACGGACTTCAGCTTCCGCCTTGGTTTAAGACTTGGCGCGGGCGCATTCGTCTGCGGCGAGGAAACCGCGCTGATGACCTCCATCGAAGGTAACCGCGGCGAGCCGCGTCCCCGTCCTCCGTTCCCTGCCGTAAAGGGTCTGTTCGGAAAGCCCACCATACTCAACAACGTAGAAACCTACGCCAACGTCTGTCAGATAATTCTCAACGGCCCCGAGTGGTTCTCCGCAATGGGCACCGAGAAATCCAAGGGCACAAAGGTATTTGCCCTCGGCGGTAAGATCCACAACACGGGTCTTGTTGAAGTCCCCATGGGCACCACCCTCCGCGAAGTTATCGAGGAGATAGGCGGCGGTATCCCCAACGGAAAGAAGTTCAAGGCTGCACAGACCGGCGGCCCCTCCGGCGGATGCATCCCTCCCCAGTACCTCGATATCCCCATCGACTACGACAACCTTATCTCCATCGGCTCCATGATGGGTTCCGGCGGACTCATCGTAATGGACGAGGATAACTGCATGGTTGACATCGCGAAGTTCTTCCTCGACTTCACCGTTGATGAATCCTGCGGCAAGTGCACGCCCTGCCGTATCGGCACAAAGCGTCTTTATGAGATACTCACAAAGATAACACAGGGCAAGGCTACCATGGAAGATCTCGAAAAGATGGAGAAGCTCTGCTACTACATCAAGGAGAACGCCCTCTGCGGCCTCGGCCAGACGGCTCCGAACCCTGTTCTTTCCACGCTGCGCTATTTCAAGGACGAGTACATCGCCCATGTAAAGGACAAGAGATGCCCCGCGGGCGTCTGCAAGGATCTGCTTCAGATACGCATCGACCCCGAAAAGTGCAAGGGCTGCTCCCTCTGCTCGAAGAAGTGCCCCGTCGGCGCCATCAGCGGCGAGATCAGAAGCCCCTTCACCATCGACCAGAGCAAGTGCATCAAGTGCGGCGTATGTATGTCCAACTGTAAGTTCGGCGCTATCTCGAAGGCTTAAACGGAAAGGAACAGAGAATCATGGTCAATATAAAAATAAACGGTATCGAATGCTCCGTTCCCGAGGGCAGCACCATCCTCGAGGCGGCAAGACTTGCCGGAATCAGAATACCCACGCTTTGTTATCTCAAGGATATCAACGCCATCGGCGCCTGCCGTATCTGCGTTGTTGAGGTCAAGGGTGCAAGAAGCCTTGTCGCTGCCTGCGTTTACCCCGTAAACGAGGGCATGGAGATATTCACGAACACTCCCAAGGTAATAAACAGCCGCAGAACAACTCTCGAGCTCATCCTCTCCAACCACAGGAAGGAATGCCTTTCCTGCGTGAGAAGCGGCAACTGCGAGCTTCAGGAGCTCTGCAACGAATACGGCGTGACCGAGGACAGATTTGAGGGCGAAAACCCCGCCGTAGAAATAGACGACAGCGCAGTACATATGGTGCGCGACAACAGCAAGTGCATTCTCTGCCGCCGCTGCACCGCGGTGTGCTCCGCAACGCAGGGTATCGGCGTTATCGGCGCGAACGAGCGCGGATTTGCAACGCAGATCGCCTCCGCATTCGATATGCCGCTGGCTGACACGGCCTGCGTTTCCTGTGGCCAGTGCATAACCGCCTGTCCCACCGGAGCGCTCACCGAAAAGGACGACACTCAGAAGGTTTTCGATGCCATCGCAGACCCCGAGAAGTTCGTTGTTGTTCAGGTCGCGCCCGCAGTCCGCGCTTCCCTCGGCGAAGCTTTCGGTCTGCCCATCGGCACGAATGTCGAGGGCAAGATGATCGCGGCGCTCCGCAGGCTCGGCTTCAACAAGGTGTTCGACACCAACTTCTCCGCGGACCTCACCATTATGGAAGAGGCCACCGAGTTCCTCGGAAGAGTTCAGAACGGCGGAAAGCTGCCGATGATCACCTCCTGCTCCCCCGGATGGATTCGCTACTGCGAGAACTATTTCCCCGATTTCATCCCGAACCTCTCCACCTGCAAATCCCCGCAGCAGATGTTCGGCGCTGTTGTTAAGACATACTACGCGCAGAAAATGGGTATCAACCCCGACAACATCGTAAGCGTTTCCGTAATGCCCTGCACCGCGAAGAAGTTCGAGATAGGCAGGGACGACCAGTCCGCGGCGGGCGTTCCCGATCTGGATATCTCCATCACCACCCGCGAGCTTTCTCGCATGATAAAGAAAGCGGGCATAATGTTCAACGACCTGCCCGAAGAGAAGTGCGACAGCCCCCTCGGCACAGGCACGGGCGCGGCGGTAATATTCGGCGCGACGGGCGGCGTTATGGAAGCCGCTCTGCGTACCGCCGTATGGACGCTGACGGGCAAGCCCGACAGCTCCCCCATTGAGTTCAAGGAAGTGCGCGGCGTTGAGGGTATCAAGGAAGCGACCTACAACATAAACGGCATGGATGTTAAGGTCGCGGTCGCAAGCGGTCTTGCAAACGCCAAAGCCCTGCTGAAGAAAGTAAGGGCAGGCGAAGCCGAATACCACTTCATCGAGATAATGGGCTGCCCCGGCGGCTGCGTAAACGGCGGCGGTCAGATAATCCAGCCGGCTCATGTCCGCAACTTCACGGATATCCGCGCGGAAAGAGCAAAGGTTCTGTACAGCATCGACGAAGCGAACACGCTGCGCTTCTCGCACGATAACCCCGATGTGCAGACGCTGTACAAGGAATTCCTCGGCGAGCCGAACAGCCACAAGGCGCATGAACTGCTCCATACAAGCTACAAGGCGCATCCCGAGCTTTACAGATAATTAAACGTCCCCCGCTTCCGTATGGCAGCGGGGGATTTTCATGCCAAAAACGCCGCCCGCGAAAACCCGCAGGCGGCGTTGATTTTATGAATTGTGGATATCTGTTATCGCGCGGGTGACAAGCCGCTTGAACAGCGGAGCGACCCTGTCCGCGGTTTCCTGAACCTCCGCGTGGCTGAGCGGGTTCGAGGAAATGCCTGCGGCTAGATTGCTTATGCAGCTTATGCCGCATACCTCCATGCCTGCGTGGCGGGCTGCCATGGCTTCGATGGCGGTGGACATTCCCACGGCGTCGGCGCCGAGCCTGCCATATGCGCGTATCTCCGCGGGTGTTTCGTAGTTGGGTCCTGTGGTCTGGATATATACGCCGCGCTGAAGCGGAACGCCCTCCGCCGCCGCGGACTGCTCGATTATCTTTCTGAGCCTGCGGCTGTAAACCTCCGACATATCGGGGAAGCGCGTGCCGAGTTCATCAATGTTAGCGCCGATGAGCGGAGAAGGCACCAGCGAGGATATATGGTCGGTTATAAGCATGAAATCCCCCGCGTGGAACGACGGATTGATTCCGCCCGCGGCATTGGTAAGGAACAGCGTCTTTGCGCCCATCATCTTCATCAGGCGCGTCGGAAGAACAACGTCCTGCACTGAATAGCCCTCGTAATAATGCACTCTGCCCTGCATCGCAACGATGGGCACGCCGCCCGAATAACCGAACACAAAGCGCCCCTTGTGCCCCGGCACCGTGCTTATCGGAAAGCCCTCCAGCTCGCGGTAATCCAGCGTTTCCTTTACGTCCATGGTGTCGGCGTAGTCGCCGAGGCCGCTGCCGAGTATCAGCGCAAGCTCGGGACGGAAGGATATTTTCTTCTCAAAGGATTCGTAGCATTTAAGCAGCTTTTCATAAACCTCGTTCATGTTTAACCTCTTTTCAGTGTTGTTGATTTTTCCGTGCGATAAAGAAAAACCTCGGGAATGCGAAAATTATCTCACCGTTCTTTTGTACGGGATAAGCCTGTTTCAGCTCCGCAAGCAGTTCTGAGATAAACTCCGCGCCCTCCGCCTCGTTTAGCTGCGCGAGATATGGGCGAAGCCCCGTGCCCTTGTACCACTCGATGATGTCATCGTGGCTGCCCATGCGGTGGAGATAGGTCGTTTTCCAAAGTTCAAAATCATCCGTTATCCCCGACAGAATGTCGAAATACTCCGACTGTGTTTTTGTGTAGAATATACGCGGATCGGGGAAACGGCTGCCCCATTTCTCACCGGTGGTGAGCCTGCCGATTATCTGATGGATGGGCTCGTCGTAGTTCATGGGGATCTGCACCGCCATCACGCCGCCGCAGCGGAGCAGGGCAAACATTTTCGGCAGCAGCCGCTCATGCAAGGGCACCCACTGTATGCAGGCGTTGGAGAAAACCACGTCGATTTTTCCGTTCAGCGCCGACATATCTCCGGACGCGTCGAGGGTCATGAAATCAAGCTCCGGGTGCTTTTCCCGCGCGGAGATTATCATGTTTTCGCTGTTGTCCGCGCCGATTATATGCGCCGATGGAAAACGCTCTTTAAGCACCTGCGTGCTGTTTCCCGGACCGCAGCCGATGTCTATTATCTCCGCAGGCTCAACGCCAGTTATCCTCGCCGCAAGGTCAATGGACGGCTGCGTGCGCTCTTTAAGGAACTTTGCATACTGCCTGCTGTCCCACTCTGCCATGATGTTTCACTCCTGTTTTGTATCGCTGAGTTTAACGGTGAACACGGTTCCCTTTCCCACCTCTGAGGAAACCCCGACGCTGCCGCCGCATAGTTCCACGATCCGCTTTACAAGCGGCAGCCCGAGCCCGTTTCCCTTTGTGGCGTGCGAGCTGTCCGCCTGATAGAATTTCTCAAATATATGCGGAAGCGCCTCCTCGGATATTCCACAGCCGCTGTCCGCCACGGTGACAATGACCCCGCCGCCCGTGCGCCTGCACCCGACTTTTATCGTGCCGCCCTCGGGGGTGAATTTCACGGCGTTGTCGAAAAGGTTGTTCCAGACGTGCGCCAGCATTTGCTCGTTCCAGTAAAAGCGGACGTCCTCCAGCTCTTCCATGTCTATTTCGATGTCTTTCTCCGACCACAGCGGCTCCAGCCGCAGCATACAGCTTCGCAGCTGTTCGTCCAGCGAAAACTCCGTTTTTTCCGACACGATATCGCGGTTTTCAAGGCTGGTAAGCAGAAGGGTGTTTGAGGACAGCTCCGACAAAAATTCCGTTTCTTCAAGAATTATCCTCGAAAACTCCTTTTCCTGCTCGGGGGTCAGCCCGCCCTCGTAAAGCTGCCGCGCAAAGCCGCGTATTGATGCGAGCGGCGTCTTGAATTCATGCGAAAACGACGAGATGAAGTCCTTACGGAAAAGCTCCGTATTGTGGAGCTCCTCGGTCATTTCGTTGAACATTCTGATAAGGTCGGAAAGCTCGCGGACGGTGTGCTTCTCGCTCCAGCCCATTTCAAGCTTCGCGGTGTAGTCGCCGCCGGTAACGCGCTTGGTCGCCTTGATAAGCTCCGACAGCGGGTACAGCACGGTGTTTCCTATCACCAGCGAAAGCAGCACACCCATAAAAATGCTCGCGATAACCGCGCTTGTTACCTGCGTGGTGTCGTTTGTGCCGCCGGTAACAAAGCCGATGACTATCGTTGACGTGAATGAAAGCACGTCCGCGCCGACGATTATGATAAGCACCAGCAGGCTGAGTTTAAGTCCCAGACGGCTTATCCCGCCGAAAAAACTGCGGCGTTTCTTTTTCTGCGGGGCAGAGATATTCTCCTTGTTTCCGCCGCTCATCACATCAGCCCTTTCCCGCGTTTTTCACTGCCTTGTAGCCAAGTCCCCGCACGGTGACGATGCTGAAATCGTCGTTGTCGCGGAAGCGCTCGCGCAGGCGGTTTATATGCACATCCACGGTGCGCGCCTCGCTTTCGCTGTCGATGGACCAGAATTCTTCCATAAGGCTCGCGCGGGTGAATGTCTTATTCGGAAACGACAGCAGCTTGAAGAGTATCTGAAACTCCTTTTTCGGCAGCACGGTGGTCTGACCTCCGCGGATAACGGAAAAGCTGTCGTAAACAAGCTCGGTGCTGCCAACGGTAAGGCGCTGCTCCTCGCTTATCTTGCTTCGGCGCAGAAGCGCCTTTATCCGCAGCAGCATTTCTATCTCGTCCACGGGCTTCACCATGAAATCATCCGTGCCGAGGGTGAAGGCCTTGCGGACATCCTCCGCGGCGTCGCGGGCGGTTATGATGAGCACGGGCACCTCGCTGCCGCCGGAGCGTATCTCTTTAAGGCAGGAGTATCCGTCCAGCACGGGCATCATCACGTCAAGGATAACAAGGTCGATATGATTATTCTCAAGAACAGCCAGCGCTTCCACGCCGTTTTCGGCGGTGAAGGGCTTGTATCCGTTCTTTTCGAGAGTATATTCGTACAGGCGCCGTATGTGCGCGTGATCGTCAACTACAAGTATATTGAACATATCGTATTAAAAATTAATTTACACTTCCCAGCTTCCGAGGTACTTTTCCTGCTCGGGTGTGAGGGAGTCTATCTCTATTCCCCATGCGGCAAGCTTGCGCTTTGCGACCTTCTTGTCCACTTCCGCGGGGACATTCAACGTCATATGACCCTCGGACGTGCCGAGCCTGTTCCTGTTTACGGCAACGTAATGCGCGGAAAGAGCCTGAATTGCAAAGCTCATGTCCATTATCTCCGCGGGGTGTCCGTCACCCGCCGCGAGGTTTACAAGTCTGCCCTCGGCGATTACAAATACTGTTCTGCCGTTTGCCAGCTTGTAGCCCATGATGTTGTTGCGGGCAAGGTAGCTTTCCTGTGCGATCTCGCGTAGCTTCGCCATGTTGACTTCCACGTCGAAATGACCAGCGTTGCAGCAGATAGCGCCGTCTTTCATGTTGAGAAACGCTTCCTCGCCGATAACATCCGCGCAGCCCGTTACGGTCACGAAGAAGTCGCCGACCTTTGCAGCCTCGCGCATGGGCATAACCTTGAAGCCGTCCATAACGGCTTCCATTGCCTTTATCGGGTCTATCTCAGTCACGATAACATCCGCGCCGAGCCCCTTTGCGCGCATCGCAACGCCCTTGCCGCACCATCCATAGCCCGCGACAACGACGTTCTTTCCTGCAACGATAAGGTTGGTGGTGCGGTTGATGCCGTCCCAAACAGACTGACCCGTGCCGTAGCGGTTATCAAACAGGTGCTTGCAGTCTGCATCGTTTACAAGCACCATCGGAAACTTCAGCGCCCCCGCCTTGTCCATTGCTTTAAGGCGGATAATGCCCGTGGTGGTTTCCTCGCAGCCGCCGATAACGTTCGGGATGAGGTCGGGGCGCTCGTTGTGGATAAGGTGAACAAGGTCGCCGCCGTCATCGATGATGATGTTCGGCGCAGCCTCGATAACGCGGGAGATGTGGCGGTGGTATTCCTCGTCCGTGGCAGCGTGCCATGCGAACACATTAAGTCCGTCGTGAACCAGCGCCGCCGCAACATCGTCCTGCGTGGACAGCGGGTTGCTGCCTGTTACATACATTTCCGCGCCGCCCGCCGCAAGCACCTTGCACAGATACGCGGTCTTTGCCTCAAGATGTACGGAAAGGGCTATCTTCAGACCCGCGAAGGGCTTTTCCTCGGAAAATTCCTTTTCTATTCCGTTGAGCAGGGGCATATTGCGCTTTACCCACGCGATCTTTCTCGCGCCGCTCTCCCAGAGGTTTTCATCTCTTATTTCACTTGCCATTTTGTTCTATCTCCTTTATGTTGGGTTATAAATCAGATATTTTCAGCCAGCATTCCGCAGGCTATCCTTATTCCCGAATTGCCCGCAGGCTGCGACATAAAATCATCCGGCATACGATGCACCACGATGGGTTTACCCGAAACGCCCGAAACATCGGTGCGCTTTGTAAACACCTGCGAAGAAGCCCTGCCGTTTTCATCCGAAAATATCGGTGGAAGTTCCCCCGCATGATACGGGTGCCTGCCGCACTGCATATCCTCGCTGCAAACGCTGAAATGTCCTCCCGCCGCCTCGAAAGCCGCTTTATCGCCTGCGGCGCTGCATGCAAGCCCGTTATGGATATGGAAACCGAGCACCGCATCCGGCGGAAGCCCCTCCAACTCGAAAACCCCGTACATCCCCTCGGGGAGCCAGTACAGCTTAGCCGTGCCCTTTACATCGGGATACGCCGCGCTGCCGCGTATCTCCGCGACGAGCGCGGGGCGCTCCTGCTCCACGAATGCAAACGTTCCTATGTTCTGCATATAAACACCTCTCTTCGGTGAATTATATGCAGGGCTGCCTGTCCGTTCTTCCTGTCAGTCTGCCTTTCTTATAAACAGCACGCCGAGGGTGTCCTCGCCGCAGTGGCACGCCACGGTGCAGCCCGCGTCGGTGACGGCTATCTCCCTGAAATTCCTGTATTTCTTTATTTCCTGCTCCGCAAGCTTTGTGTTGTCGCGGGAGGTAGTGTGGGTGATGAAGATAAGATCCTCCTCGGGCTCGACGGAGGTCAGCCTGTCCTTGACATAATCGCGGATGGTCTTGTCAAGGCTGCCGCGGTATTTCTTCGTTACCTTCATCTTTCCATCGATAACGTCGATGCAGGGCTTGAGCTTCAGCAGATTTGCGCCCAGCGCCGCGATGGTGGAGCACCTGCCGCCCTTGTGAAGATATTCAACATTCGCGACGAAAAAGCTTGCGTCCACCCTCGGGATGATATCCCCTAGCTTTTCAACTATTTCGTCCGCGGAAAGTCCCTCCTGCGCAAGTTTCGCGGCGGAAACCGCGACAAGCCCCTCGCCGGTGGAAAGGTTCCTTGAATCGACCACCCTCACGTTCGGAAATTCCTCCGCGGCGATGCAGGCGTTCTGATAGCAGCTTGAAAAATCCGAGCTTATGGTGATGATAACAAGCTCGTCATGCCCCTCGAGCTGCTCCCCGAAAAACTTCGTGAAATCATCGATGTTCACGGCGCTGGTGGAGCAGAGCTTTCCCGTTGCGCGGTAGTGCGCGAAAACATCCTTCTGGGATATCTCGGCGCCGTCTTTCAGCGTCTGATCCCCCTTGGTGACATAAAGCGGGACAACGCTTATATCGTATCTCTGCTTTAATTCCTCGGAAAGGTCGCAGACGCTGTCCGCGCATATTTTTACCTTTGACATGATAACACTCCCTTTTCTATCTTATGTCGCTCCCTGAAAACCTGCCGTAAAGAAAGGCTCAGAGTTGACCTTAAACCTCCGCCGCGAGCGACTCCAGCACGCGCCCGAGCTGCTCTTCAAGGCAGCCGTGGAACAGCGTGAAAAGAATATCCGCGCTCCCGAGGAGGAAAACGTTCTTGTTTGTTATCGCCGCAAGCTCGGGGACGTATGTGTAGATATATCCCTTGTACCATTCCGCGTCGTAGGCGGGAACGGTCTTGCCCTGCTTTACCATGCGGCGTATGTCCTCGAAATCGTCGGTGATGACGTTCTCGTAGTTTGCCGCGCCCTTTGCGGTCACCATATCGAATATGGTGCGTATCTGCTTGTCGGTAAGGCTTCCGCCCTTGGTCTTTATGTTTTTAAGCTCCGGCAGTCGCACCGCAAACGAATAGACCATCAGCGACAGGACGCGCTCGTACTCCGGGGAATCCATCTCCTTACAGCGCTCTCTGTCCAGCTTTATGCCCGTGTTGAACAGGCTGGTGGTGTCGGTTATGTCGTTAAGGGATATGCGGAAGATATCCTTGATGTTGATGTTGTAGAAGTCCTTGTCGGCTATCATGTAGATGTACTTGACGGCGTTGAACAGGGATACGCCCGCTTTCACGACGGTTTCGGAAATGAGCGTAAAGGCGGTGCGCTCGCTGATAAATTCCATTTTTTATTCACCTCGGGGGAAATATTCGATATATATTTATTATACCTTGTTCTGAGCGTTTTTGCAAGTGCTGATGGCAATTATTTTTTGTGGGCGAAGCAGCTTATAAATTTCCGCGCAGCGTATTGATTTTCGCTTCCTTTTGGTACAAAAGGAAGCAGGGGTGTGGGGGCGGCGCCCCCGCAAAAGCAACACGTTAAGTTGTGGAACACTGCGGTAAAACAACCGCAAATCAAAGTGCAATTTAAACGACTCCCAAGGCGCTAAAGGGGGCGTGGGGGGAAAACAAGAGTTTTCCCCCCACAGTCTATTGCAATTTCCAGCCGTTCAGCCTTTGCAAGCTAATAATCAATCACAAGCCGCGCTTCTCCAGCAGAACCACTGCATGGGCGGCGATGCCTTTTCCCGCAATACCGAGCCCCTCCTCCGTGGTAGCCTTTACGGAGATACACCCAACATCGCACCCGAATGCACCCGCGAGATTTTCCCGCATTTTCGGGATGAACTTCGCAAGCTTCGGCTTTTCCGCGATGATGGTAACATCCGCGTTGCCGAGGGAAAATCCCTCCTGCGACATCATACGCGTCACCTCGTCCAGAAGCCTCATGGAATCCGCGCCCTTGTATGCGGGGTCGCTGTCGGGAAAATGCTTCCCGATATCCCCCAGTGCCAGCGCGCCGAGCACCGCGTCCATAAGCGCGTGCACCGCGACATCCGCGTCGGAATGCCCCAGCAGCCCCTCCTCCGAGGGTATCTCCTCGCCGCAGAGAAACAGCTTCCTCCCCGCCGCAAAGCGGTGAACATCGTATCCGTGACCTATCCTCATATTATCTTCACCGTTTTTCTTCCGCTGTGGACAGCCTTCGCCGCCGCGAGGTCGTCCGGGCGGGTTATCTTCATGTTGCAGCCCGAAACCTCCGTTACTCTTACATACTCGCCGCACATCTCGAGAATGCTGCTGTCGTCGGTAACATTTTCGGCAAGCCTGCCGAGCTTTTCAACGCAGTCGAGATACAGCTTCTTCTTGAAAATCTGCGGAGTCTGCGCGTAGTACAGCTTGTTTCGTGGCGGAGTGCTCTCTATAAAGCCGTTGCTGCCGACTATCTTTACGGTGTCCGCCGCGGGCACCGCAGCTATGGCGGCGTTGTATTTCTCCGCGTCAAATATCACCCTGTCGATGTCCTCGGGGAGTATCAGCGGACGGGCGCCGTCGTGTATCGCGATGAAATCTGCCTTGGGCGATACCTTTTCCAGCGCATTCTTTACCGAAAGGAAGCGCGTCGCGCCTCCCTCCGTCACCGCCGCAAGCTTGGTAACGCCGAAATTGCGGGCAAGCTTTTCATACCGTGCAGCGTCATCGGACGGAGCCGCGATGATTATCTCCCCTACCTTTTCACAGCGGTCGAATTTAAGCGCACTCATGACGAAAATCGGCGTGTCGCCTATCTTCTCGAGCTGCTTGTTTACGCCGTCCATGCGGGTTGACGCACCGGCGGCAAGTATAATTACCGATACCATTTCTGATGATTACCCCTTGAAATTTCCGTGGAACTTGAAATAATTAAGCTCTGTTTCAAAATTTTTCAGCAGCTTGCGGATAACCGGCTGCCCGATATTTCCCGTGAACTCTATGTAGAACATATAATCATCCGGGAACTTCTTCTTCACCTCGACGGGAAGCGGCTTGGACTGTATCTTCGTCATGCTTAAGCCGTTCACCGCGAACTTTGTAAGGAGCCTGTAAAGCGCGCCCGAAATGTTCGGGATGGAGAGCGAAACCGCAACGGTGTCCGCATTTTCGTATACCTCCGCCCCGCGGGAAATGCAGATAAATCTTGTGGAATTGTTCGGGTCGGAAGCTATGCCCTTGTGCACGATATCCAGCCCGTGCATTTCCGCGCACTCCGCCGAGCAGATGCAGCCGAGTTCGCTGCTCGGGTTTTCCGCCACCATCGCCGCCGCGGAGGCGTTGTTGTGGTAGGGGATAACGGTCATCCCGCCCCTGCCCTCAATATATACGGAGCACTGGCGGATAGCCTGCTCGTGCCCGAAAAGTATCTTTATATCCTCCTCGCGCACGCCGTGCTTTGCCGCGAGGACATGGGCGCATTCCACCCGTACGGTGCGGCAGATATAGACGTTGTGCTTTTCAAGAAGATCCATGTTCAGCGTAACTTCCCCCGCCGTGCTGTTTTCAACGGGAAGAATGCCGTAATCCACATCGCCGTTTTCGACCGCCTCGAAAACCTCCGCGAAGCTTGCGTAAAAGCTTACGCTGCCGTTTGCAAAAAGCTTGTTGCAGGCAGCGTGACCGTAGGCTCCGCTGGTGCCCTGCACTGCGACGGATGGTCTTTCCACGGCGGATGTCTTGTGCGGTATCTCCGCATCGGGGGTAATATCGTTTATCTGAAGGCACTTGGAAATGTCCATGATGTTCATGAACAGGAATGCCGCGCCCTTGCGGAATTCCTCGGGGGAATTCTGCTTGACGCTGTCGATGATGAACTTCTCGCGGTCGCCCTGAAATACTACCATGTTGTTGGCCGCCTTGTACCGCGCAACGTCCGTTGCAAGCTCCATGCGCTTTATGAACAGCTCCAGCATTTCATCGTCGATGCTGTCTATCTTTTTTCTGATTTCGCCAAGATCCATTGTCTTTACCTGTTACTCCTCTGTTATTATCTCGCCGTCGGGCTCTTCGCTTTCGTCGATTATCTCCTCGCCGTCATTGCCGTCGTCGGAGGATGTTTCCTCGGTAAAATTCTTTGCGACATAGACGGTGATCGTTTCTCCGTCCGCAACATTAACGAGGTCGCCCACCGCCTTGCTGCATTCCGCAACGTTTCCGTCGGGTACTTCGTTGGTGTCCTTATTCTTTACGGAATATTTGATGTTCTGCGTGCTGAGCTCGTTTATGTATGCGCTGAGTGTCATATCAGCGTAGTCGGGCAGGGGCACAAGGCTGCGTCCCTTGCTGACCTTGACTTCTATCTGAACGCCCTCGCTGACCAGCGTGCCGGCTTCGATGGACTGGTCGAACATCATGCCCGCGGCGTATTCGTCAGAATAATCGTAGGTGGGAATGAATGTGAATATGCCCTCGTAACGCGAAACCGTGGTTTCATAGCGGCGGTTGGTAAAGTCGGGGATGCTTATGTTCGCCTCGGGCGCAACGGAAACAGGCTCGGCGGCGCTTGTCGTTTCGGATGTGGTGGTTTCGGGGACAGAAGGCTCCGAAACGACCTCAGACTGCGACGTTTCGGGCTCGGATGAGCTGTCCTTTCCGCCACTGAGCGCTCCCGAAAGGGTAAGGGAGAACACCACCGCAAACGCGATGAGCACAACTCCCGCCGCAACAAGCACGGCGATGGTCTTTATGCGCTCTTTCTGCTGTTTTTTAAGGCGCTTTTCCTGCTGGCGCGTCATGGGACGGTCGTCGCGGGCGCCGTTTTCGGCGGGGATATATTTCGGCTGTGCAAACAGCTTGTCAACAAACTCGGTTATGCTGCGTATGCGGGACTCGGGGGAAAGCTTCATGCCGTTCATGATCACGCGGGAAACATTCTGCGGAACGTTTCTGTTCACCATCATGGGTTCCAGCATACTGCCGCCTGTGCGTGCTATCGCCTCGGTGGGGGCGGTGCCCGTAAGCACGCGGTAAAGCACGGCGGAAATGCCGTAAACATCCGTCCATGTGCCGTTTATCTCGTTTGTATACTGCTCCGGCGCGGCGTATCCCGAATATACCTCGCAGGCGATCTCGGTGTTGGTAGTGCGCGCCGCGGAAATGCAGAAGCCCGCAAGCTTCAGCTCCATTTTGTCGGTGACAAAGATGGTCTGCGGAGAAATGCCGCGGTGGATTATCCCCGCCGCATGGACAAGGCTCAATGTCGTCAGTATCGGCGGGAAAAGCTCCTTTACCTGCTCCCATGAAAGCTCCCCTGCGGAATTTGCAAGGTAGGTCTTGAGGGAGATGCCGTTGATGAATTCAAACACGGTATAGCAGGTGCCGTTTTCGTAAAACACATCCAGCACCGACTGAATATGCGCCATGCCGCGCAGCTTCTGAAGCGAGCGGTTGAGGTCGGCAAACTCCGACATATATGTCTTGTAGAGCGCGCTTGCCTCGGGGTTTACGGTTATTTCGGTTTCGCCGCGCTTTCTTGAGCAGAGGGTGTCGGGCATGAATTCCTTTATCGTCACCTTTGCGCCCGCGGCGGTGTCGTATCCCATATATATCGCACCCTCGCCGTTGTAGCTGAGCAGCTTGCCGACGATGTACCTTTCGTTGAGAAAAGTTTTCGGGACGAGATATGCGGGTATGCAGGGTGCGTCGTCGCTGTATCCACAGAGTTTGCAGGGGCCGTCATACGGCTTGTCATTCATGCAGCCCATGCATAAAGTTGTTTCCTTTATCATTCGGTCTTACCTTTCATTGAAAAAATCTTTGAAATATAAACTTACTTATATACTTTTGTGCATAGTTATATACTTTAATACTATACCCCAAATGAGCGAAAAAGTCAACAGTTTTGGCGCTATTGTAACCGTTGGCGGGCATTTTGTTTCCGATTTGTAATATTTGTTCGGCTAATTTTACATGACAGCACAGCGCACCGAGGGCTTTTTTGGCAATATTGCCGATTTGCGTTTTGTGATTTTTTTGTGATTTTTCCACGCCGTTGTTGCATTTATTGCGTTTAAGTGTTATAATAAAAAATGACGACGTAATTATGATCACGACTATCCGCAAAGGAGAAACATAAATGACATTCAGACAGAGAAAAAAAGAAATGCTCCAGTCCACCGAGCAGAAGCTCACCAAGCTGCTTGCAGAACTGAACGCAGACAGCCGCGAGGAAACAGGCACCCCCGTCTGCGAAACGGAATGCACCATGGCACGCATCCGCGCCTACTCCGACTTTCTGTACCTGCTGCGCGTAAAGCCGTTCCAGACGTTCTGCTACTACGCGGCGGCGTTCTTCTTTCTTATCATGCTGTCGGCGGTGTGGTGCTCGGAATGGGGGCTGACGGCGGTATTCGGCGTTATCTTTCTTATCTTCGCGACGCTTCCGCACAATATGCGCATACACTACTTCAACAAGCAGGCGGACGCGCTGGAAGGATACTACAACAAGATAATCAACGCTGATTTCGGCGACGAGGAGATCCAGCTCACCGTGACAACGGCGGTGCCGCAGAAACAGCAGGTGGACGCCGACGGAGAATCCATCGCGAGGACCTCCGCCATCACCGAGGACACCGACGCGGTGCGCACTTCAATACCGTACAAGAACATCGCGCAGGCGGTGGAATGTGCCCACAGTTTCTACCTTTTCCCCGTGGACGAAAACGGAAAGAGCACCGAAACCATAATCTGCGACAAAACGCAGTTCCTGCGCGGAACTCCCATGCAGCTGCGCGATATCCTCGCGAGAAAATGCGGCAAGCATTTCAAGATAAAGGTCAAAAAGACCCCCAGGGCGAACTGACGGCGCAGAGTATTCGGGATATGAAAAAGAAGATAAACAAAAACACTGTCCTGCGCATTATACAGGCGATATTCGGCGCCGCGGCGGTGTTTTTCATTGTATGGTATTTTATAAAGAACAAGGATGATTTCGCGAAGATACAGGGGCTTGACCCCGTGATTTTCGTGGTGTCCGCGCTTTTGTTCATGATTTACACGGTGCTGCTGGCTTCGCTGTGGCATTATCTCACGGTTATAAACGGCTGCTCCGTTAAATACGAAAAGGCGGTGACGAGCTACCTGCTTTCCATCCCGGGCAAGTACATACCCGGCAAGGTGTTTATGCTCGCCGCACGGCTCACCTACTACAAGGAGGACAACGCTCCGCTTTCCAAGGTGACGGTGTGCTTTTTCCTCGAAAACATCTGCACGCTGCTGGGGGCGGCGATGCTGTTTATCGTGTCGCTTCTGTTTTTCCCGAACGACCTGCTGGAAAACTACAGGTGGGCGGTCATCGGGCTTATAGTCGTGTTTTTCGTGTGCATTCACCCCGCGGTGATAAATTTCGCGCTGGGGCTGCTCGGGAAGCTGTTCAAAAAAGATTTGAAAATTCCCATGAAATACCCGCAGATGCTGAAAGCCGTGCTGCTGTTCATCTGCAACTGCCTTGTGGCGGGGGCTGGTTTTTTCATGCTGGCGCGGTCGGTTTATCCCGACATCGGCGCGGAGCACCTGCTGTACTGCGCGGGGGTGTGGGGAATTTCCACAATAATGGGCATACTCGCTATATTCGCGCCCAGCGGTATCGGCGTTAAAGAGGGCATAATTGTATGGGGGCTGTCGCTGATAATGCCGACGGAATATGCGGTATTGATATCCGTGGCGGCAAGGCTCTGGCAGACGGTATGCGAGATAATCCTCGTGGCGGGGGCGTTCGTTTACTCCCGCATTCGAAAGCTGAAAGCGATAAGCTATCGGCGGGCGGCGGAGGAAAGCAGGAACGCCGAGGAAAATAACGATGAATAAAAATGAGCCGTCGGCGCAAAACCGACGGCTCTAACTATTTAATTGATCAATCAGATAAGGCTCTTATAAAGCTCCGCGATCTCCTCAACAGAGGTATCTCTCGGGTTGCCGGGGCGGCAGGCGTCATCGTAAGCGGACTGTGCGAGGAACGGAATATCCTCTGCCTTTACGATATCCTTGAGGTTCGAGGGGATGCCTACGTCTGCGGCTAACTTCTTTACAGCGTCAACGGCAGCCTTTCTGTACTCGTCCTGAGTCATGTTCTCGGTGCCCTTTACGCCCATTGCCTTTGCGATGTCGCGGTACTTCTCGCCGGTCATGGGAGCGTTGTACTCCATAACTGTCGGGAGTATGATGGCATTCGCGATGCCGTGGGGAGTATCATACAGCGCGCCCAGCGGGTGTGCCATGGAATGAACTATGCCCAGACCTACGTTTGAGAAGCCCATGCCTGCGATGTACTGACCGAGCGCCATGCCCTCGCGTCCCTCGGCGGTGTTATCAACGGCGCCGCGCAGGGAGTTGGAGATGATTTCGATAGCCTTGAGGTGGAACATATCGGACAGCGTCCACGCAGCCTTGGTAATGTAGCCCTCGATGGCGTGTGTGAGCGCGTCCATACCGGTTGCGGCGGTAAGTCCCTTGGGCATGGAGCTCATCATATCGGGGTCAACGACTGCAACGATCGGTATGTCATGCGGATCAACGCATACCATCTTTCTGTCCTTCTCAACATCGGTGATAACGTAGTTGATGGTTACCTCCGCAGCGGTGCCCGCGGTGGTTGGAACGGCGATGATCGGAACTGCTGCCTTCTTTGTGGGAGCAACGCCCTCAAGGCTTCTTACATCCGCGAATTCGGGGTTGTTGATTATAATTCCGACAGCCTTTGCGGTATCCATGGAGGAGCCGCCGCCGATGGCTACGATGTAATCCGCGCCGCTCTTCTTGAATGCCTCAACGCCGTGCTGAACATTCTCAATGGTGGGGTTGGGCTTGATGTCGCTGTAAAGCTCGTAAGGAAGCGAAGCCGCATCAAGGACATCGGTCACTTTCTTTGTAACGCCGAACTTGATAAGGTCGGGGTCGGAACATACGAAAGCTTTCTTGAAGCCCCGGTTCTTTGCTTCGTCGGCAACGGCGGAAACCGCGCCCTTTCCGTGGTAGGAAGTTTCATTAAGAATAAAACGATTTGCCATGATGATCATCCTTTCTGATCTATTCCTGTGTATTCGATTTTAAGGCTTACGCCCTGTGCACAGATCACTTTGTCTTAACGGTAGCCTCGACGATGGATGCCAGCGTTTCTATCTCTGCGGCGGTCTTTTCGACACCCGCATAAACGTTCTTTATCTGGTTGTTGATGTCGTTCATCGCTTTCTTGATGCCGTTGAGGGTGTTCTCGATCTCGCCCGCCTGCTTGGTGTTCTTGTCGGCAAGGGTGCGGACCTCCTGCGCGATAACGTTGAAGCCTGCGCCAGCCGCGCCCGCACGTTTCGCCTCGATGGAGGCATTGAATCCGATAAGGGTGAGCTGCGTGGAAGCGTTCTCGATGGTCTTTACAATGCCGTCGGTGTTGTCGACAGCCTTTGCGGATGTCGCTGCTGCTTCCTTGATGGCGGCAAAGCTGCTCTCAAGCGCCTTGATGGACTTGTCCACTGCGTTTATCCTGTCGACTATGCCGGAAACGGAAGCGCCGAGCTTGGCAGCCTCAGCCTTGTCGTTCTCCATCTTTTCGAGGGTTATCGCCTGCTGATAGCCAGCTGTGGACAGCGAGTTTGCTATCTGATACAGCAGCTCGGCAGCGGCGTCAACCTTTTCCTTGGGAACTATTGGAACCTTTCTGAGGGCCGCTATGTAGTCGTCGGGGTCTACGCCTATTTCCTTGGCGATCTTTCTGAACTTGTTCTCATCCGGGGCTTCGGTAAGCACCTGTCCGCCGATAAGCGAGCCAATGTGCTTTCCGTTTACGATGATAGGCGCCGCAAAATCGACAAGTCCGCCGTGACAGAAATATACCGAGGGCCTGCCGGTGCGTGAAGCTTCTGCGCCGCCGCGGAGGTCGCACTGGTTGCAGCGGTCTGCGCCGACATGGGATTTTCTCGTATACTTCATGCAGAATTCGGTGGGATTGCTGAGGTGGGTGACTGCGCCCGTGTCATCTGTCGCAAGGGCGGCCATGCCCGTCGCGTCCGCAAAAGCGTCCTGCAGGGACTGGAGCGTGCCCTTGTCTATAACGTCTAAAAGAGTAAGATGTTCTAAATCCATTGTGATCTCTCCTTAACATTTCTTATGTTGATATTATACTATATATTTCCGAATAAATCAAGAGGTTTTAGTAATATTTTCACATCAAAAATAAAAATGTGCCTATGCCGTTTAGCAAATATGTACAAATAATTATTCCTGTTTCTTGGGACTACGGTTTACGATATAAATTCCCGTGCAGACAAGCAGCAGCGCCGCGAGGGAGTTTATGCTGAACGCCTGCTCGGTTTCCCCGAGGAGAAGCGCGGACAGCAGCACGCCGCATATCGGCGTCATAAAGCCGAAAACAGCCACCTTGCTGACGGGGTTGTATTTCAGCAGCACCGACCACAGCGAATACGCCACCGCGGACAACGCCCCTAGATACGCCAGCAGCCCCGCCCCCGCCGGGGTGATAACCGTAAGCCTGCCGCCGAATGCAAGCCCGCACAGTATCATCACCGCGCCGCCAACCATAAACTGTATCGACGACAGCATTACGGGCTCGTCACCATCGACGGTGAAGCGGTGGATAAGCACCGTGGACATCGCGTAGGAAAGCATCGAGATGAAGATAAATCCCTCGCCGTTGAACGAAAACGCTCCGCTGAGGTCGCCGCCCAGATTCACGACGACAATTCCCGCCACGCCGAGGACGCACCCGATTATTTTCGAGAGGGTGAGCTTTTCCATGCGGAACACCAGCGACGACAGCAGAACGCAAACGAACGCGCTGGTGCCGTCGATAACGGAGGATTTCACGCCGGAACAGTGCGCAAGTCCCATGTAAAAGAACATGTACTGTAATATCGTCTGAAACAGCGCCAGCAGCAGAATTTTCCCCACCGAGCGCCTGCGCGGAAGCAGCGGCTTTTTCGCTGCAATGCTTCCGAATATCCATGCCAGAACCCCCGCGAGGAAAAATCTGCACCCCGCGAATAAAATCTGCGAGGGGGTGTCGCCGCTTGATATCTGAAATTCCGCATAGCCGAGCTTTATCACCGCAAACGCACTGCCCCACAGAATACAGCACACCATCGCCAGCAAAACCACGGCGTATGTTTTTGTAAGCTTCTTTTCCATTAGTAAACCTTTCTTTTCTGAAAAAATGATGAAATTTCGCCCTTTTCTCTTGACTTTGAGTGAACTCCATGTAATATAATATATATGCAGGCAGAAAAACTGCCGCAAAACGGAGGTATATGATATGAAAGTTATGTTAGTAAACGGAAGCCCGCATGAGCAAGGCTGTACATACACAGCGCTGAAAGAGATCGAAAAGACCCTCGGCGAATGCGGTATCGAATCCGAAATTTTCTGGGTAGGAAACAAGCCCATCGCGGGGTGCATCGGCTGCGGCGCCTGTTCAAAACTCGGCTGCTGCTTTATGGAGGACGCCGTGAACGAATTTGCGCCCAAGGCGCAGAGCGCGGATGGCTTCATCTTCGGCTCGCCGGTTCACTACGCGTCCGCAAGCGGCGCCATCACATCCTTTATGGACAGGGCGTTCTATTCCGCGGGGAAATACATGACAGGCAAGCCCGCGGCGAATATCGTAAGCTGCCGCAGGGGCGGCGCTTCTGCGTCATTTGACCAACTCAACAAGTATTTTACCATCAATTGTATGCCAATAGTTTCCTCGCAGTACTGGAATCAGGTGCACGGCTCCAAGCCCGAGGACGTCCTCAAGGATGAGGAGGGGCTTCAGACCATGCGCACGCTGGCGCGGAATATGGCGTGGCTGCTGCGCTGCATAGAAGCGGGCAAGGCCGCGGGAATAAACTTCCCTGAGCGCGAGCCTGTTATCCGCACGAACTTCATCCGCTGACCGAATAAATCCGCCTTCCTGCGGCAATAATACCCTTGAAAAAAGCATGGGAGGTGCTGATATGAAGGTCAATATTGACAGGGAAGGCTGTATCGGCTGCGGGCTGTGCGTTGAGATATGCCCCGAGGTGTTCCGCATTGCGGACGGCGACGGCCTTTCCGAAACGTATAAAAGCCCCGACGGGTTCGAGAGTCAGGTGGCGGACGCCGCCGTGGCTTGTCCCGTGGAGGTCATTCACATTGAACAGTAACTTTTAGGCTGTTCATAAAACCGAAACGGCAGTAATTTGCGACAGACTGTGGGGGGGAAACTCTTGTTTTTCCCCCACACTCCCTTTAGCGCCTTGGAAGTCGTGGGAATTTCGCCGTCTGCAAGACTAAGCGCGAAGCGTGTGTCTAACGGCAGACAAGGGCGCTGCCCTTGACCTGCAAGCCTTGAGTTTACGCCAACAGTCATGACCAAGGTATTTTATTATTTTACTTTTGGCGTAAACTAAAAAGGCTTGAGCGAAACTTTTAATACGCTACGCGGTAATTTTAAAAGTTTTCCAACAGACCGTCCAAACCGCTTCAACACCCCCATTTATTTAACCAGCGCCTTTATCTCCTCAAGATTCCTCGCAAAATAGATCCCCCGCTGCCGCTCCACCGTAGAAAGCCCCGTTTCTATCATATGGTCAAGCAGCGCCTTAAGGCTGTCGTAATATCCGTCGAGATTATAAAGAATGCAAGGCGCGTCAAGCTGCTTCAGCGACACCTTTGACATCACCTCGGATATCTCCTCCAGCGTGCCCGTGCCGCCCGGGAATGCGATGAACGCGTCGCCGAGCTCGATCATCTTCGTGCGCCTTTCAACAATGTCCTTTGTGACGATAAGCTCCGTCAATCCATCGAGCTGAAAATCATCGTCGATGAACATCTGCGGCTCAATGCCGATGACCGTTCCGCCCGCTTTAAGCGCGCTGCGCGCTACCTCGCCCATAAGCCCCGTTTTGGAGCCGCCATAGACAAGGGTGTTCCCGCTTTCGCCAATCCATGTTCCAAGCTCCCGCACCGCCGTCTTTAAGGCGGGATCCTTCCCCTCAAACGCGCCGAGATAAACCGTGATATTCATATATTTTCCTTTCGTTATACAAACACAAAATTAACCAGCAGAATGTACATGATAGTTCCTGCCGCGATTGAAAGCAGCATATTTTTCTTCCACAAATGCAGCGCGATTATCACCGCCAGCGAGATAAGCTCCGGGATACCATGGGACCCTGTGAGAATATCCACGCCCTTGAAACAGTATATGACCAGCAGCCCCAGCGCAGCACCCGGCAGCACTTTTCCGAGATACTGAATATATTTCGGCACTGGCTTTCCCGACGGAATAACGATAAACGGCAGGAACCTCGTCAGCATCGTGCCAAGCACGCACATCGCAATAGTTATTATCATCTGCAGCTGCGTCATGACTGTGCCTCCTTTTTGTCGGAAGCAGCGTCCGCCGCTCTTTCGATGGGTCTGCGGAAGACGGTGAGAACTATCAGCATTATCGCCATCGAGGGGATGATAAAGCTTCCACTGCCGAACAGCAGCAGGCATATCAGCGATATTCCAAGCCCGACGAGCGAGCTGTAATGCTGCTTCTCCTTGAGCCAGTTGTCAAGGAAGATGACTACCATCAGCGCCGTCATAACGAAATCCAGCCCGGGTATCTCGAACTTGATGAACGACCCCGTCAGCGAGCCCAGCGCCGCGCCGCTCACCCAGTACAGCTGATTTAACAGCGTAACGAAAAAATAGAACCAGCCGCGGTCGACGCCATCGGGAGGCTCTGCGGTGCAGTTTATCGAGAAGCTCTCGTCGCACATTCCGAAGATTAGATACCAACGCTTTTTATCCACCGCGCGGTATTTTTCCAGCATGGAAATTCCGTAGAACAGGTGGCGGGCATTTACCATCACCGTCATTACGAATGCGTTTATCGGGTCGAAAACTCCCCCCGTAAGCATGTCCACCGCGACGAATTCCAGCGAACCCGCGTATATCACCGCCGCCATGATGATCGGGTATGCCGCCGCTAACCCCTCGGTGCGGGCGTAAAGTCCGTACGCCGCCCCGAGAAACAGAAACCCCGCCAGTATGGGCAGGGTAAGGGGAAACGCCGCCTTGAAGGCGGTTTTTATTTTTGTCTTTTCCGTCATTGTCTTGCCTTTTTCTTTTGTCTGTTTGTTCTTTTTTCTTTTATGGATAGATTGTCAAGTCAAGTGCAACAAAATCAGTGAAAAAATTTTTTGAGCACCTCAAAGGGAGTAAGGAAATTGAG